>CAZGVQ010000241.1:0-6146 GCA_964529355.1 uncultured Acidimicrobiales bacterium | reverse complement strand
CCTGCGTACAGTGCGTTGGCCCGGAACATCGGAAACACAAAGTCGCGGACAAACTCCTCCTGGAGATCCTCGATGTAGATCTCCGACACGCCAAGCGCCTCGGCTTTGGCACGCGCCGGCTCGACCTCTTCGCCCTGGCCGATGTCGGCGGTGAAGGTGACCACGTCGCATTCGTAGGTCTCGCGCAGCCACGTGAGGATGACCGAGGTGTCGAGCCCACCGCTGTACGCGAGCACCACCTTGTCGACGTTTTCTTTGCTTGGGGTACCGCTCATAGATGGAGATCCTGACTTCTGATTCGGGTTCGGGTTTGAGGCCCGGGTCTTGGGCGAAGAGAGTGCCGATGTTACAGATCGGACAGCTCGGCCAACTCGTCGGCCAAGGCCTGCCCGCCGGTTGCTTCGGACGCAATGACCATGATGGTGTCGTCACCAGCCACGGTGCCCAGGATGCTGCGATGGCCGGAGCGGTCGATGGCCGAGGCCACCACGTGCGCCGAGCCCGGCGGTGTGCGCAGGACCACGATGTTGGCCGACACGCCTACTTCGACGACCCACTCCCCGAGCACTCGTCGGAGATGATCCGAGGGTGCGATCTGCTCGGTCGGCAGTTCGGGAATTGCATAGACGGTCTCGCCGCCGGGCACCCGTACCTTGACGGCTCCGAGGTCCTCCAGATCGCGCGAGACGGTGGCTTGGGTGGCCTTGACATCCTCGGTGGCCAGAAGGTCCACCAATTGACCCTGGCTGGTCACGGCGTGTTCGGCCAGGAGTGTGGCTACTCGGTGTTGACGGGCAGCTTTTTGCATCAGGAGCCCGCGTTTGCGGTGTTTCCGGTGTTCTGGATGAGCAGCCAGGCCAACAGCGCTCGCGCGGCATGCATGCGGTTCTCGGCTTGCAACCACACGTGGCTCGATGAACCGTCGACCACCTCATCGGTGACTTCCTCGCCGCGATGTGCGGGCAGGCAATGCAGGAACGCCACATCCTTCGACGCATGCGACAACAGCCCGGAGCTGACACCGAATCCCTCGAAGTCCTTGAGTCGTTGCTCGGTCTCAGCTTCCTGCCCCATCGAGGTCCACACATCGGCGTAGACCACGTCGGCACCGGTCACGGCTTCCTCGGGGTTGCTGGTCTCAACCAGGTCGCATCCCGAACCGAGTACCCGGTCGCGGTCGACGTCGGAGAACCCATAGCCGGGAGGACTACCGACCCGCATCTTCATGCCGGCCAAGCCCGCGGCGATCGCCAGCGACCGGGTGACGTTGTTGGCATCGCCGACGTAGGCGACCGTACGACCTGCCAAGTCGCCAAAGACCGTCCTGATGGTAAGCAGATCGGCCAACGCCTGCAGGGGGTGGGCTTCGTCGGACAACATGTTGACCACCGGAACCACATCGACCGCAGCCATGCGTTCGACCGTCTCGTGAGCAAAGACCCGGGCGCCCAGCGCCGCGTGGTAGCAGGCAAGCGTACGCGTGACATCCTCGATCGATTCGCGCGTGCCCATGCCCACCTCGGAACCCTGGATGTACATCGGGTGGCCGCCCAACTGCACCACGGCCATCTCCATGGAGTTGCGGGTTCGGGCCGAGGGCTTTTCGAACACCAGGGCCATACCCAAGCCGTCGAGCACACGCGGTGCGGCCCCCGGATCGGCCAGGTCGAGCACCGCATGGAGCTCCTCGGCGCTCAGGTCGTCGATCTCGAGCAGATGCCTCATGACGCGTCCACCAGGTTCTGAAGTTGGGTGCCCAGAATCGCCAGGCCTTCATCGAGATGTTCGGGCGACAGGGTGAGCGGCGGGGCGAGACGGATTGCCGTATCGCTCAGCGAGTTGACGATGAGGCCGGCTTCAAAACATGCTTTCCCGACTTCCTTGGCACCGGTGCGGTCGATCTCGATGGCCAGCAGCATTCCCAGGCCCCGAACCGACGTGACCGCCGGAAGCTCGGCCAGCTTGGATCGAAGCGTTTCGCCGGTGGCCGAGGCCACCGCGGGAATGTCGAGCTCGGCCATCACGCCGAGCGTTGCCCGGGCAGCTGCGGTTGCCACGGGCTGCCCGGCAAACGTGCTGCCATGGTCACCGGGTCGAAACGCAGCTGCTACGTCGCGACGCGCCCAGATCGCGCCGACCGGCATGCCGTTGCCGAGCGCCTTGGCCATCGACACGATGTCGGGTTCGATTCCGAAATGCTGGAAACCAAACCACTCGCCGGTGCGGCCCAGGCCGGTCTGAATCTCGTCGAGGATCAGCGTGATGCCGTGGTCGTCGCAGAGCTTGCGAATGCCCTGAAAGAACTCGACCGAGGCCGGGTTGACGCCGCCTTCTCCCTGCAACGGCTCGAGGAGAATCGTGCCGACCTCGGGGGTGATGGCCGCTTCGAATTCGGCGAGGTCGTTCCACGCAGCGTGGATGAAGCCCTCGGGAAGCGGCTGAAACGGTTCGTGCTTCTCGGGCTGCCCCGTTGCGGCCAAGGTGGCCAGCGTGCGCCCATGGAAGCTCCGGAACGCGCTGAGCACCTTGTGTCGGCCGCGACCCTGGAACTTTCTGGCCAGCTTGATGGCCGCCTCGTTGGCTTCGGCACCGCTGTTCTGGAACAACACCTGGCCCGGCGGACCGCCGATGAGGCGATCGATCTCCAAGGCAACAGGTGCCTGGTGTTCGGTGGCGTACAGATTGGACGTGTGCGAGAGCTTGGCCGCCTGGTCGGCGATGGCCTTGCTGACCACCGGGTGCGAGTGGCCCAGCGAAACCACGGCAAGGCCGGTGAGGAAGTCGAGATAGCGCTTCCCGCCGGCATCCCAGAGTTCGGTTCCCTCGCCTCGAATGAACATCGCTGGCGGGGGGCCGTAGTTGGACATGAGCGGGCAGAAGTCGAGCGCTCCGTCCACGCCTCCGTCACGCATCATTGCGTCGAGATGGTTGGTCATAGCTGCGTTGCTTTCTCGTCGTTCAGGATCTCGTCGTTCAGGATCATCGTGCCGATGCCGGCGTCGGTAAAGAGCTCAAGAAGCAGCACATGGGGGACGCGGCCGTCGAGCATGTGGGCGCTGCGGGCGCCGCCCTCGACCGCGTCGATGCAGGCCTGCACCTTGGGGATCATGCCGCCCGCCACCGTGCCGTCGGCGATCATCGCGTTGAGTTCGGACACCGTGGTTCTTGCCACGATGCTGTTTGGATCGTCGATGTCGACCATCAGGCCCGCAATGTCGGTGAGGTAGACGACTTTCTCGGCCTTCAGCGCTGCCGCAAGGGCACCGGCGACGGTATCGGCGTTGATGTTGTAGGCCTGACCCTGCTCGTCGGACCCGATGGTGGACACCACCGGGATCATGTCTTCGCTGAGCAGCCGTTCGATGATGTTGGGCCGCACTTCGACGACGTCGCCCACGAAACCCAGATCTGCGTTGCGGGGGGCGGCCCGGATAAGCCCACCGTCCTCGCCGGAAAGGCCCACTGCATAGGCGCCGTGCACATTGATTGCGCCGACGATGTCGCGACCGACCTTGCCCACCAGGACCATGCGCGCCACGTCGAGTGTCTCGGCATCGGTTACCCGAAGACCGTCGCGGAACTCGGTTTCTTTGCCGAGCCGTCCGAGGAGCTCGCCGATCTGGGGCCCACCACCATGCACGACGATGGGCTTGAGGCCCACCGACCGCAAAAGCACGATGTCTTCGGCGAACGTGGTGGACAGCAGCGGATCAACCATGGCGTTGCCGCCGAACTTGATAACCACCACGGCGCCACGGAACCGCTGGATATAGGGAAGCGCCTCGATAAGGGCTTCAGCGCGGCGCCCGGGCTCGAAGCCCCGGTCGGCGGTGTTCGTGTCGCTCATGGGTACAGGCCGCTCTGTTGAAGACCCAGCGTTTCGTCGAGTCCCAACGCCAGGTTGGCGCACTGCACGCCCTGACCGCTGGCCCCCTTGGTGAGGTTGTCGAGCGCCGAGATCACCACGAGCCAGCCGGTACGAGGGTCGACCCGGGCGGTAAGTAGCGCGGTGTTGGAGCCGAGCGTGGCCTTGGTGCCCGGAATGCGCTCGCTCACCGTCACGAACGGCTCGTCGGCGTAGGTGGTTTGCAGGATATCGAGCGCCGATTCGGTGCTGAGCGTCCCGGCGGGGCGGGCGTAGCAGGTAGCGAGGATGCCCCGGTTCATCGGCGCCAGGTGAGGCGTGAACAGCAGCTGGGCGTCGATGCCTGCGTGCTTACTGATAGCCATCTCGATCTCGGGCGTGTGGCGGTGGTTGAGCAGCCCGTATGCGGTGTAGTTCTCATCCACGGTGCAGAAGGTGGTGTTGTCCTTTGCCGGACGACCGGCGCCCGAAACACCCGATGCTGCATCGACCACAATGCCGGTGGGCTCGATGGCGCCCGCTTTGAGAAACGGTGCGAGCGCGAGGGCCGAGGTGGTCACATAGCAACCGGGAGCGGCGATGAGTTCAGCGCCCGCGATGTCGTCCCGAAAGAACTCGGGCAGGCCGTAGACAAAGTCGTCGAGCAGTTCGGGGGCGGCGTGTGGCTCGCCGTACCACTCGGGATACAACGACGCGTCGGACAGTCGAAAGTCGGCTGCGAGATCGACGATATGGCCCACCTTGCCTCGCAGCTTGGGCACGATGGCTTGCGACGCACCGTGGGGCAGACCGAGAAACACCAGGTCGGCACCGTCGAGTGCCTCATCATCGCCGTCGCCGAATACCGCATCGCCATAGGCAGCAGCCAGGCTCGGGTACAGGTCGGCTATTGGTTTCCCCGCCTGGGTATGCGCCGTCGCCGCGACCAGTGCAAACTCTGGATGCCCCGCAACGAGCCGTAACAGCTCGGCTCCGGTAAACCCGGACGCACCGATGATCCCCACATGTTTCATCGGATAATCATACTCGGTACCGCATACTTATGCAAACCGAGTGCCAGAAGCAACTACCTGGTAACGACGACCTTGCCGTAGGTCTTGCGATCGGCCAGATCCTGCAACGCCTGAGCGGCGCCATCGAAGGCCACCTCCGGGTACAACAACGGATCGACGTCGCCGGTCGCGGCCAGTTTGAGCACCTCGCCCATCTGGCGCCCGAACGATTCGGGGTCGCGCCCGAGCGAGGCTCCCCAATGCACACCAACCAGCGAGTAGTTCTTGAGCAGAATGTGGTTGGCGGGCGCTTCCTGGATGCCGTCGAGGAACCCGATGATCAGGTAGCGGCCATCCCAGCCCATGCAGCGGCGAGCCTGTTGAAACACTCCCCCGCCCACCGGGTCGTAACAGACATCGATTCCGCCCTTTCCTGCGGCTTCACGCACCGCATCGACGAACTCCGGGGTCTCGTGGTGGTTGATGACCACATCGGCTCCAAGGTCGGTACAGGCCTGGACCTTGACATCGCCACCTGCGATAGCGATGACCTGCGCTCCGGCCGCCTTGGCCAACTGGATTGCCGCCGAACCCGTGCCACCCGCCGCACCCGTGACGAGCACGGTCTCGCCGGCCTGCAACTTGGCGCGGTCATGAAGGGCAAACCACGTGGTGCCGTAGTTCACCGGCAGCGCCGCAGCCTTTGCCGACTCGACCCCGTCGGGAACCGTCACCGCCATTGCTGCTGGCACGACGACCTGATCGGCAAGACCTCCTCCAATGGCTGCGACACGCTGGCCAACATCGAATCCATCGACCCCGGATCCCACCGCGGCGACGGTGCCTACAGTCTCGCCACCCGGAGTAAAGGGAAACGGCGGTTTGATCTGGTACATCCCGCGACACTGGAGCACGTCGGGAAACGAGAGCCCCACCGCCTCGGTGGTGAGCAGGAGCTGCCCCGGCCCGGGCTCGGGCGGTTCGACCTCGACAAGGCTCAGGTTGGTTCCGGGCTCGCCAATTTCTGCGATCTGCCATGCCTGCATTGCGTGCTCCTGGTTGTTTGGTCCAGGCCCTTGGCTACTCGGCCTGTGGAAGCACGCGCAACCCGAGTTCTTCGAGCTGCGTGTCGTCGATGGGCGTCGGCGCCTTGGTGAGCGGATCGGCGCCCGATTGGGTCTTGGGGAAGGCGATGACTTCGCGGATGTTCTCTTCGCCGGCCAGGATTGCCGCCACCCGGTCGATGCCGAACGCGAATCCGGCGTGGGGCGGTGCACCGTACTTGAACG
>CAZGVQ010000240.1:0-6148 GCA_964529355.1 uncultured Acidimicrobiales bacterium | reverse complement strand
GCGCTGGACCGATACGTCGAGCGGATCGATGCCGAAGTCGTGACGCCACTGGATTCGCCGGGCGCGAGCGGCACCGAGCTCCTGGCCTTTGTCGACCGACTCATGGCATGGATCGGCGCACCGGGTCGCCCAGGCTGCTTGCTGTTGAACATGTTGGGCGAACGCCAAACCGCAGACCCAAGCCTGATCAAGCGCGCCAACGACTACCGGGAGCGTTTGCGTCAGGTCTTCGTCGGGGCGCTTGAGCCCCACGGGAAGGAACAGTCGGCGCTGCGGGCCGAGGTACTTCTGGCCAGCGTCCTGGGCATCAACATCTCTGCCTATGGAGGCGCTCCTGCCGACGAGCTCGCCGCGCTGGCTAATGGACTTCGCGCCCAGATCACCGACTGGACCGCCGCGTAGTCGCCAGCTCCGCTGCAACCAATTCTCTGCGGACGCACACACCTTTTCGGATTGCCCTTGCCCGCGTGACGTCGGTCACCTAGGTTTTAGAGCGCATGCACCAAAAGGTCCTGCGGGGCCAGAAAGGGGAAGAGATGGCTACCCGAATACAAGCCATTAAGCCGGGCGAGAGTCCGGATCCAGAAGTGAACGAGTTGCTCGAAGGAGCCAAGGACGGATGGTGGGCAGACGCGAACATGTTTGGCGTTATCGCTCGTAATCCGGAGAACCTCAAGACGATCGTGCCGGTCTTCGTGTCGTTCTTTGCCAACGGCAACGTCGAACCTCACCTGCACGAGTTGATGCGCCTCAAGACCGGGCAGATCAACGACTGCGCTTATTGAAACGCTGTACGTAGTGTCGCCGTGCGCGACGCTGTTGGTCCTCGTGAGGACGCCTGCATGCAGCATCAGCCCAAACCGGGCGATGCCCTCAATGAACGCGAGGCCCTTGGGGTCTCGCTCGCGGAACGGATCGCTCTCGATCCGCACACTGTCACCGACGAGTTCTTCGGTCAGCTGAAGGAACACTTCTCTGAAGACGAGATCGTCGAGATGGTTTTCGCTTGCAGCATTTTCAACTGGGGAAACAAGTTCAACATCACGATGAACATGGACTCCGCTGACGACTCCGAGTACGACACCGACATGCAGTATCGACGCGAGGAGATAACCGCATGACGATGATCCTTGACGAGGTTGACTCCGCCGGGCTGAACAGCACATTGCTGGCTGAAGAGCGTGGCGTGATCATCGACTTCTGGGGAACATGGTGTCAGCCGTGTCGGACGCTTCGTCCACACCTCGAACGACTCGCCGACGACCACTCGGACAACTGGCGAATCGTTGCGGTGCACGTTGATGAGAACGAAGACCTCGTCGAGAAGTACGACATTACGTCGACTCCGACGTTCGTTTTCGTTCGAGGGGGTGAAGAGGTCCACCGGATTACCGGTGCAACGCCTCCGAGCGCCATCGACGCTGCAATAGAAGCGCTGAACTAGACGACGGCCGGCGCCGCCCAGTTAGGGAGGCCAGATTTCTGGTCTCCCTGCCTGGGTGCGTCGGTTCTCCTAGGTTTCTCAACAATGCAACGCACCGAGTCCTCCCAACTGATCTATGTTGCCGACCCAATGTGTTCGTGGTGCTATGGCTTCGGGCCGCAGCTCGCGACGGTGCTGGAGTCGAGCGGCCTGCCCGTCAGGGTTGTGATGGGCGGGCTCTACGTTGGCGACAACGCGCAGCCCGCTACGCCAGACCTGCGCCACTATCTTGAGCAGACGTGGAGTCATGTCGAGGCTCGCACGGGCCGGACGTTTCGGTACGACCGTGCCGAACCGCTGGTCAACGGCAGCTGGGTATATGACACCGGGCCGAGCGCTCAGGCAGTGATCCACGTTCGAGACAAAGACCCCGGTCGGGCGCTCCCGTACCTGAGTGCCGTGCAACAAGCGTTCTACGAAGCGGGACGAGATGTGACGCAGTGGGATGTGCTGGAAGCGATCGCACAAGAGGCAGGCGTGGGGGGTATCGCGACGATCGACAGCCTTTTGTCTCCAAGTTCGCTGCTCCAAGACATGGCCGAAGCCAGAGCGCTGGGTGCGAGCGGCTTTCCGAAGCTGATCCTGTCGGGCGAACATCCCGATGGAAGGGTCGAGCGAATCCCGATCGCGACCGGGTTCACACCAGCGTTGGAGATTCAACGCAAACTGGACGTGCTGCTCACCCCGTAGTTCGGGGGAGGTGCCTAGCCCCGCTTCTCGAAATACGAGCGCCAGCCCTCGGCGGTCTTGCGTAGCTCGGGGTCGGCCGCGAACTTCGGCTCAAACTTGGCCCACGCGGCTTCGCGTTTGGCCGGGATGTACTCGGTGGGCCAGTAGCCCTCGTGCGGGGTGTACGCCTTCAGCACCCGGCGAGCCACCGTGGCGGTATGCACCTCGTCGACACCGTCGGCGATACCCATGGTTGGCGCAGACGCATACATGGCCTGCAGCGGCGTGAGGTCGGTGGTGCCCAGTGCGCCGTGAATGTGCAGGGCGTTGAACGACACCTCGCGCAACACGCGGGCCATCGTGAACTTCACCGCCGCAATATCGGTGCGGGTTTCCTGGGTGCTGGTGTTGTCGATCTTCCACGCCGTTTCCAGCACGTACAGCCGCAACATGTTGATCGAGGCGTAGGACTCGGCGATCTTCTCCTGCACCATCTGGTGCTCGGCGATGATGCTGCCATGTGATTCACGAGATAGCGCTCGTTCGCACATCATGTCGAAGGCCAGCTTGCATTGGGCGATGGTGCGCATGGCGTGGTGGATGCGCCCGCCGCCGAGCCGCTTCTGGGCGAGAACCTTGGCGCCATCCTGCGGCCCGAGTAGGTGATCGAGGGGCACCCGCACATCGTTGTACTTGATATGGCTGTGGCGGCGCGGCTTGGGCATGATCTCGACGCCCGGGGTTTCGCGGGGCACCACGAACATGCCGTTGGTGCACATCACGAACAAAATGTCGGCCACCCGACCGGCACTGGTGAACCACTTCTCGCCGTTGATCACCCACTCCTCGCCGTCTTGCATGGCGCTGGTGGTGAACAGGTTCGGGTCGGAGCCGCCCTGGGGTTCGGTCATCGAGTAGGCCGAGAACATCTCCTGATTAAGCAGCGGCACCATCCACCGCTCCTTCTGCTCTTCGGTGCCGTAGGCGGCGAGCATCTCGATATTGCCTGTGTCGGGAGCCGCCGCACCGAACAACTGAGGCGCCGCCGGATACCGACCGAGGATCTCATTGAGCAGACCCAGTTTCAGCTGACCGAGCCCCGGCCCACCCAATTCCTCATCGAGGAAGAGCGCCCACAGCCCCTGGTCTTTCACCTGCTGTTGCAGTGAGCGAACGAGCGCTTTGACCTTGGGGTCAGGCAGCCGGACCGCGTGGGGAAAGATGTGGCCGAGCGGTTCAACTTCTTCGTCGCAGAACTGCTGCACCCAATCGAGCTTCTCCTGCCATTCGGGTTCGGTTGAAAAATCCCACGCCATCGGACGCTCCTTGGTTCCTAGTGAGTCGGGCCAGCACGACCGTATACGGCCAGCCTCGCCGCAGCGACCGCCGAGGGTTAGGAGACCGGTTCAGTCTCGACTGAGAACGCCGCATGAGCTCGGCAGTCGCCCGAACCCGTGAGCAGGTCTCTGCTGTAGGACTCAGTCACATTGTAAGTGAAAGCTTCCGTTGCCAATTGAAGATCAACTGGCCGACCCGGCCCCAGGTGTGTCCGGTGGATGCAATCTGCGGCACGAAACAGATTTCGTCTACCGTGAAGCAGTGCGGGAATTGCGAGGGGAAGCTGCAGGCTCCGCAGCCCTTTGTGCTGTGTTGTTTTGCGACACCGTTGCTTTAGCCGCGCCCGAGAAGACCTTCGCCATCCATGCGGTTGCCCGCGACCACGACTCAAGTCATGTTGAGGAGCGGGGCAACGGCGTGTTGGCGCTGTTCCCCTCCGCCACCAATGCCCTCGCGTGTGCCCACCAACTTCGCGCTGATTGCGAGGACTTGCAGTTCGGCTTAGCTCTGGGCGAAGTGTTTTACACACCGGAAGAACTGATCGGTTCGGTCGTGATCGAAGCCGCTCGGCTGCATCAATTGGCCGACCGTGGGCAGATTCTGATGACCGACGTCTTCGCCCATACCAGCGGGGCAGCACCCCGGGGCGCTACCCGTCTCGAACCGATGTTGCTGAAAGGCTTCGACAAGCCGACTCTCGTTTGGGAGAGTTCTGACCCAGCGGGCGGTTCGATCGAGCTTGCAGCTGAAGCCGAGGTATCACCCGGGACCCTGCAGGCCCGCCTGGATGTCGACATGGTGAACTCCACCGGACTGCTGGCTCGGGTTGGCGACGTCGCAGCGTCTCGGGTCCAAGCTCGATACAAGGCTGCGGTGGTGGCCAGCGCCGAGCCGCACGGCGGCGCCCTACTACTTCGCCACGGAGACGGCTTCGCGTTCGCTTTTCCCACTGCGTCCGCGGCTTGCGAGGCCGGGATCTCCCTGGTCCAGGCGGTTGCGGAGGACAACATAGCGGCCGATGTGCATCCTTTCGATGTACGAGTGGCGATCACCTGTCAAGCGGTCGCCGACCCTGGCAGCTCTATCCCGGCCGGTCGTCTGGGCGGATCGGATGGCGGGGGTCACCAGGTCGGCTTGGTCGACCGGGCTCCGTCCGGCCAGATCGTCGCCGACGATGTGACCGTGGCGGTCAGCCGAGACCGAGGCATCGTCTTCACGCCAGCCGGTGACGGCGCATCAGTCGTCGTAGCTCCCGGGGTAGCCCCCATGCATTGCTCGCCGCCGATTCGCCAGCTTTGGTCGGCCGCCGCAGCGAGTTGGAAACACTTCGCGACGCCTACCGACGAAGCGCCAAGGGCGAGCTGGTTGTCGCCAACATTGCCGGCGGTCCCGGCATGGGCAAGACGTCCGTGGTCGCCGCGGCCGCCGCCGAAGCGGCCGACGTCGGAGCACTGGTACTCCTTGGGGCCTGCGATCCTGAACTCAACGTGCCTTATGGGCCGGTTCGTGATGCGCTCATCCAAGCTGGCGAGTGGGCGGCTGACCTCATTCCAGACATCGAATCCGTCTTTGGCCCGGACCACGACGGTGCTTCCACCCGCGCGCAGCAACCGGTGGATGATCGAGAACAGATCTTTGAACGGATTGCCGCGGTGGTCAGGGAGTTGGCTCGCCGTCGACCGCTGATACTTGTGATCGACGATCTGCATTGGCTAACAACCTCGACCGGGCTGGCACTAAAACATCTCGCGGCATGTCTGGGCACGTCCCGGATCCTGCTGATCACGACCTACCGTGACGCCGAGATCGGCCATGGTCATCCGGTTCGGCATTTGGCTGCCGACCTGAGTGATCTGGGGGTTGATCCGATCCCGGTGACGCCCGCTCCGCTCGGGGCATCGTCGGTAGCGGAGTTGATGGCGCACAGCCTCGGGGCACCGCTCGACAAAAGTGCGCTGAGCTTGGCCGAGCGCCTGAGCAAGGACACGGGCGGTTCGCCATTCTTTGTTGCTGAGGTGGTGCGGGAAATGGCGGCCAACGGATCGATGCTTGTTGAGCACGGCCACGTGGTCGTCGCTGGCGATGCTGACGCTCTACCGATACCACGAACGGTGCGAGGAGCGATCGAAGGCCGATTGAGTCGACTCGATAGCGACGTCCATGAAGCGCTCACGTTGGCAGCGTGTGCTGGGCCTGCATTCTCTCTCGATGTGGCGGCCCAGGCTCTGAACCAGCCGATCGAGCACGTCGTGGATGCGGTGGAGGCTGCGGCACGGCTGAACTTGGTGCAAGAGGGCGAGCGGGCTCGCACGTACAAATTTGCTCACGCGCTCGTTCGTTCCACCTTGCTGCACGATCTCACCGCGACCCGAACCGCGACCCATCACGAGGCGATCGCCCGGTCGCTTGAATCGTTGCCAGGCGATCACCTCGACGAGTTGGCCCGACACTGGGCCAATGCCGCAGGCCCAGAGGCCGAATCCAAAGCGATCAGGTACCTGCTCACCGCTGCCGATCGAGATGTTGACGCTCTTGCATGGGAGAGTGCCATCGATCGCTACCAGACCGTGCTTGAACGATTGGAAGCAAATCCCGCCGCGAGCGATGCCGCTCGCGCCGAGGCCTGGTTAGGCATGGGTTGGGCGCGTCGAGCAATGG
>CAZGVQ010000239.1:0-6163 GCA_964529355.1 uncultured Acidimicrobiales bacterium | reverse complement strand
GCAAGCCACTCGGCGGCCTCGGCAGGACTCTCGAAGTTGGGGTTGTCTATTGGCGGAATCGCATCGCGAGGGTCGAGCGAAGCAATGCCCAGCGCCAGTTCGTCGAGGTCGATGGTCGCGTTGGACCAGTCGGTCTGCCACATGAAGGTGCGGCTGGCGACCTCTTCATTTAGGCCAAACTGCGCGCCGTCGACGGTGGGTTCGGAGTTTTGGATCTCCGGTTCGTCGGACGCATCGGCGTCGCCAGAGGAATCGTCGTCGCTGGAACCCGTCGATGTCTCGAGTTCGGCGGTACCGGTGCTCGAACAAGCGGCAGCTAACAGCGCAAAGAGGAGGAAGAGGACAGAGAAACGTCGTTTCATAGCATTCGCAACCCCGCGCAGGGCCGGTTCCTTCCACATTCTCTGCTCAGCGCCTCATGTCACAGGGTCGAAATGCTGCCACCGCTAGGGTCGGGCTATGGCCGAGTCCGACCCAGCAGTCACGTCACCAACCGCCGAGGATCTTTCGGAGCCGCCAGCCACCGTCCTGGTGGTAGTTGCCCACCCCGATGACATCGACTTTCGCATCGCCGGAACCGCGGCAGCGCTGTCGGCCGCAGGTACCCATGTGGCCTATCGAATCGCCTCCTCGGGCGAAGCCGGAGGCCCCGACGAGATGGACCGGGCTGAGCTCAAAGAGTTGCGCGAACGCGAGCAGCGGGCGGCCGGCCAAGCAGTCGGTGTCACCGACGTCGAGTTCCTTGGCCAACGCGACGGCCACATCGAGTTCAACTTGGCGCTGCGCAAAGAGATCAGCAAAGCCATCCGGGCGGTAAAGCCCGACGTGTTGATCTGTCAGAACCCCGAGCGGGTCTGGGAAAGTGCGTACGGGAGTCACCCCGACCATCTGGCGGTTGGCCAGGCCGCCATCGCCGCCGCGTACCCCGATTCACGAAACCCGCACTTTTGTCCCGAGCTTCTCGACGAGGGGTACGAGCCACACACCGTGCCCGCCGTGTGGGTCGCGACCTCAGCGCCCGCGGATGTCTGCATCGATATCACCGACGTGTTCGACCAGAAGGTAAAGGCCCTCAGCGCACACGCAAGCCAGGTTGGATGGATCGACGATGTCGACAAACTCCTCCGCGACTGGGCCACGGCGATGTCGTCCGAGAACGGTTTCCCCGAAACCACGCTCATCGAGACGTTCCGGTTGATCCGTACGGCATAGAACGAGAAAGGACTCTATGGAACAATCGCGCCGCCAACAGCGTTCTACAACCATGACTCCGGATCCAGTTCAACAACGACGCGAGCTGACGCTGCTCGCCGTTGCGCTGGTTCTCACCATGTCGGCATGGTTTTCAACCGCTGCGGTACTTGGGCAACTCCGGGCTGCTTGGGAACTCAGCCAAGCCCAGGGCAGTTGGCTCACCATCGTCGTGCAGATCGGTTTCGTGATCGGCGCGGTGTTCTCCTCCATCACCAACCTTGCCGATCGAATCATGCCGAGGCGACTGATCTTCGTTGGCGCGATGGGTGCTTCGCTGGCCAACCTTGCCGTCGTCATCGGAGACTCGTTCGCAATCTCGGTGGTTGCCCGACTCTTGACCGGAGCGTTTCTCGCTGCGGTGTATCCGCCGGCGCTAAAGGCCATGTCGACCTGGTACCGAAAAGGCCGGGGTCTGGCCTTGGGCGTAATGGTCGGCGCGCTCACCCTCGGCTCCGCGCTCCCCCACCTGGTCAATGCCATCGGGGGTGTCGATTGGAAACTCACGCTGGTCGTTGTGTCGATACTCACCGCAATTGGCGGCCTCGTAGCCGAACGCCTGTGTTGCGACGGGCCCTTCGCCGTTGGCGCGGCCAACTTCGACCCGAAACAATTTCGAGCGATCCTCGCCAACCGCGATTTTCGGCTGGCAAGTGCCGGATACTTCGGCCACATGTGGGAGCTCTACGCAATGTGGGCGTGGATTGCGGTGTTCTATGGCGAGGTATTCGAGTCGAACCGGGCCGCCAGCCTCGCTGCGTTCTCGGTCATTGGCATCGGCGCAGCCGGGTGCGTTTACGCCGGCGTCATGAGCGATCGGCGGTCCCGGTCCGATGCCGCTGCCCTGGCGATGCGCTGGTCGTCGGCAGCAGCCGTGGTTACGGGATTTCTCATCGACGCTCCACGACCCATCGTGGTGGGAGCCGGGTTGTTCTGGGGATTCTGGGTAGTGGCGGACAGCGCCCAATTCTCTGCGATCGTCACCGAGGTAATCGACAAGCGGTATGTCGGCACCGCCCTCACCTTGCAGTTGGCTACCGGATTCGTCCTCTCGGTATTGACCATCTTCCTCGTGCCGATCATCCAAGAGGCTCACGGCTGGGGGTGGGCGTTCCTCCTCCTCGCTCCGGGCCCCATGCTCGGAGCCTGGGCCATGCGAGCCTTGCGAATCGGGCCCAGAGAAGAAGTGGTCGAGCAGGTTACCTACGTCAGTCCCTTCTTCTAGTCCTCTAGGCGACTCTGATTACTTGCCATAACAACACAAGCAACTTGGGCACCATCCACACCTCGGCGATCGTTGGTGGGTAGAACGTAGGGAACCCGATGCCTCGGGCTATTCCCCTTCCGGATTGCTCCATGAACGTTCTGCACGTAACTCAGGGCTTGGCAGAGATCGACCACGTGCACCCCGGTGATCTCGAGATCACCGGCGGCGTTGTACTTCTGCCCGGACGAATCACCGGTGATGTCATCGTCCATGGCGGCCGGCTTGTGGTTTCGGGAATCATCGACGGCAACCTCGACAACCGCGGCGGCGCGGTTCGAATCTCGGGCACGGTACTCGGGTCGATTACCGGCTCTCCGGCCTACACCGTCATGGATATCGGCCCGGCTGAGTCCAGCGACCCCTTCGCCTCGTGGGATCCAACCCCTCGCCCCGCCAAAGCCTCGGCCCGACAGCCAAGGCCCACTCGACGAAACCGCCTCTGGGCCTCGCTCACCGCGGCAGCCTTTGGGGTGGCCACCATCGGCGCAGTCGCCGCGGTCGGCGACAACACCGCCATCGCCGACTCGACCACCGAAGACGGCGCAGCCATCATCCAAATCGTCGAGAAACCAGAAGTCGAGAACTAAGCCACCCCGACGGTTGGGCTCAGATATCGGCGAAGTCTCCGCCCCGACCGCGACCACTTGCGAACCGCTCCGCTCCCTTTCTGGTCTCCTCGCTGTCGATTGCCCGAAAGCCAATCTCGGCCTCGTTACTCAACGCTTCGGCGAGCGACATCGACCACTGGCCCATCGATGATTCGCGGTCACCGCGCATACAGATCTGCGGAAACGCGCTGATCTGGTTGGCCAGCTCCAACGATGCGGCCAGCGAACCACCGGGGTCCGCCAGGCGATTGGCGAGTCCGACCCGGAGCGCTTCCTCGGCTTCGACGGCGCGGCCGGTGAGGATCATGTCGCTGGCCACGCTCTGGCCAATAAGCCGCGGCAACCGGACGGTGCCGCCATCGACCAACGGCACGCCCCAACGTCGGCAATACACACCGAAGGTCGCATCGGTGGCTGCAACCCGGAGGTCACACCACAAGGCCAGCTCGAGTCCCCCGGCAACAGCAAACCCCTCGACCGCCGCAATCACCGGTTTCGACAATTGCAGCCGGGTGGGGCCCATTGGTCCGAGCGAGCCAACGATCTCCTCCGCTGGTGGGCGGGTTATGACATTGCCGGTCCCGGTCGAGATGGCCTTCAGGTCGGCGCCAGCGCAAAAGTGGCCCCCGCTCCCGGTGAGAATCGCCACATCGAGACCGTCGTCGGCGTCGAAGGATTTGAACGCGTCGTAGAGCAGTTGAGCGGTAGGTCCATCGACCGCGTTTCGCGCCTCGGGCCGGGCGATGGTCACCACCAATGTGCGGCCGCGCTGGTCGATCTGGACGGTCGTGGTGCTCATTGCACGATCCTCGCCGGTGAGTCAGCGAGTGCGCAACACAAACGGCAAAACCGAGCCCATGTCGGCTTCGCGCAACAGGCTGGCGGCGACCGTGATGGTCCATCGGCTGTCGGCTGTGTCATCGAACAACAGCACCGGACCGTCGGCCAGCGGCCGCTCGGGGAGCTTGGCAACGTCGAGATCGATAAGGCCCCACACGTTGGCCAACTGGTGGGCACTGTTGGCCTGTTGGTCCTGCCAACCAGCCTCGGGATTCCGGGTGAACGGCCGATACACCGGCAGCTTGCCGAGCCGGCCGATTTCATCAGCGATGGCGTCGATGAGCTTGGGGTTTCGGCGCGACGGCATGGCACAGATCCAGGTCGGCCGCTCGGCCCAATCCCACCGCTTGAGGATTCCGACGATGCCGTTGATCATCTCGGGCGGGATCTCCTTCGAGCGTCCCTCGAGAAGGTCGGCGACCACCGGGTCCCAACCGCCGTCGCCCAAACGAGCCAGTGCCCGCCCAAGGTTGGCCTGGTACTCCGGCTTGATCTTGCCTTTCGGCTCGTCGAGGCCGGGCGCCCACTGCCTGCGGGGCTCGAGACCGATATCAACCGACCGTAGGTGGTCGCGCGCCTCGGCCAGGGCCACCACCGATGGTTCGCTCGCGACATCCGATGTACCTCCGGCGGCTACGACGCAGCGATCGCATCGTCCGCAATCGTCGGCGTCGGGGTCATCGAGAAGTTCGCGCATGTAGCGCAGTCGGCAACCGGGGTGCGCCGCATACTGTCGCATCTGTTCGGCTTCGTCGGCGCGAAGCCCGCGTAGGCGTTCGGCCAACTCCGCGTCGTACTCCCATGCGTCGGTTGTCCGGAGGTAGCCGCCCTTGGTGCGCCTTACCGCTCCTTGCACATCGAGAATGTTCAGCAGCGTGCTCAGGCGCGAACGGCCCATGTTCACCGTTGCCTCGAGCCGCGGAATCGATGTGGCCGATGACGTGTCGAGGTGCGAAAGGACCCGGTGGCAGACCTCGGCCGACGGCAGGCTCACCGATTCGAACCATGCCCATACCCGCTCGTCCTCGACCGGTCGGGGAAGCGCGATGACTTGCGCGCGCTCGATGGCCCGACCGGCACGTCCGATTTGTTGGTAGTAGGCAACCGGCGTTGGCGGCATCCCCAGGTGAATACAGAACGCCATGTCGGGCTTGTCGTACCCCATGCCGAGCGCCGAGGTGGCCACCAGCGCCTTCATCTCGTTCGATCGCAGCCGCCGCTCAAGTTCTTCGCGTTCCTCCGGTGTCGACCGACCGGAGTACGCGGCAACGTCGTGGCCCTTTGCGCGCAGCCACTCGGCGGTGGTGATGGCCTGATCAACCGTGAGTGCGTAGATGATTCCTGAGCCATCGAGCTCGCCAAGATTGTCGGCCAGCCACGCCAAGCGCTCCGAATCGTCGGACAGTTCGACCACCGAGCAGTGCAGCGAGTCGCGATCGAGCGACGTGCGAAGCACCACGGTGTCGTTGCCCAGCTGGGTTGCGATGTCATCGGTGACCCGCTGGTTGGCAGTCGCCGTGGTGGCGAGCACGGGCGCCCAATCCGGCAACTCGTCGATCACCCGACGAAGCCGTAGGTAGTCGGGGCGAAAATCGTGACCCCAGTCAGAAATGCAGTGCGCTTCGTCGCACACGAGCGCGAACGGGCGGCTCAACATCAGACTGAACACCCGCTCGCGAAAGCCCGGGTTGGCCAATCGTTCCGGAGCGATCAGCAACAGGTCGATTTCATCCTCTGCGATTCGGGCTTCGATCTCGTCCCAGGCATCGATATTGGCCGAGTTGATGGTGGCTGCCCGAACATTCAGCGCGCTCGCGGCCGACACCTGGTCACGCATCAGCGCCAACAGCGGCGAGATGACGATGGTGGGTCCCCAGCCGCGGTCGCGAAGCATTCGGGTGGCCGAGAAGTACACCGCCGACTTTCCGAAACCGGTGCGCGCCACCAGCAGGGTTCGCTTGCGATCGGCGACCAGCGCTGTCACCGCCGCCAACTGATCCGGGCGCGGCTGCGCGTCGGGTCCGGCCAATGCCTGTACGTGGCGGGTCAGTTCTTCCTCGACCTCGGCGGCCGTGGGCCGGGCCGGTTCCTGCATCGTCATCGGCTACCGAATTTCGATGAGGTCAAGAATTGGCTCGGCCATCTCGGGCCGGCAGATGAGCAGGCCGGGAACAAAGAGCTGCTTGTTGTTGTAGCT
>CAZGVQ010000238.1:0-6200 GCA_964529355.1 uncultured Acidimicrobiales bacterium | reverse complement strand
GCCGATGCATCGGCTTCTGCAGGGCGATGTCGGCTCCGGGAAGACTCTGGTCGCGGTCAGTGCGTTGCTGGTGGCGGTTCAGGGTGGGCATCAGGGGGCGCTGATGGCCCCCACCGAAGTTCTGGCCGAACAACATCATCTGGGTGTCAAAGCGTTGTTGGCTGACTTCTCGGTGTCCGACGAGTCGAACATGTTTGGCGATCGCCCGCTTCGGGTCGAGCTCCTCACCAATCGTGTAACCGGAACCGAGCGCTCCAAGGTTCTTGCCGACCTGGCGTCCGGGCAGGTCGACATCGTCATCGGCACCCACGCACTCATTCAGGAAAAGGTCGACTTTCATTCGCTCGGTGTGGTGGTGATCGATGAGCAACATCGCTTCGGGGTCGAGCAGCGGGCCGCGCTGCGCGACAAGAACACCTCGGGCCTTGTGCCCGATGTCCTGGTGATGACCGCCACTCCGATTCCACGTACCGCGGCGATGACGGTGTACGGCGATCTCGACGTGTCGACGCTCGACGAGCTGCCCCCCGGCCGCACGCCGATCAAGACGTCGTGGGCGCAGGGGCCTATTGAAGAGGCGCTGGTTTGGGAGAACGTGCGCACCGAAGTCGAGGCTGGTCGCCAGGCGTATGTGGTGTGCCCCCTTATCGAGATCAGCGACAAAATCGAGGTTCGATCCGCCGAGGAGACCTACGAGGAGCTGAGCGGCGGTCCGCTATCCGAGCTGAAGCTGGGTCTCCTGCATGGCCGCATGACTTCGGCGGAGAAGGAGGCGGTCATGACCGCCTTTCGGGCCGGCGACATCGAGGTGTTGGTGGCAACCACGGTTATCGAAGTCGGGGTCGATGTCCCCAACGCCACGGCCATGGTGGTGGTCGACGCCGACCGATTCGGCATCGCGCAGCTGCATCAACTTCGCGGGCGGGTGGGGCGTGGAGCGCACGAGTCACAGTGTCACTTCATTGCCGATGAGGTTTCCAACGATGGCGAGGAGCGTCTGGCGGCGCTGGTGCGCACCACCGATGGGTTCGAGCTGGCCGAGGTTGACCTGGAGCTTCGTGGCGAGGGGACCATCATGGGCGAGCGTCAAAAGGGACAGAACGACCTCAAGCTCGCGTCGCTTCGCCGCGACAAGCACTGGGTGGAGCGGGCCCGGGAGATTGCCTTCGAGTTGGTCGACCCGGTTACCGATCTCGATGCCTATCCCGAATTGTTGGGCGAGCTTCGGCTTTTCCTTGGCGAAGCGGAGTCGGATTTTCTGCTCAAATCCTGAGTATCCGAGCTAGCCCTGATCGTCGAACTCGACATCCCAGCGGTCGAGGCAGTCTCGACAGCGAAAGGCAATGATGTCGCCCGGCTTGAATCCGTCCTCGGGTGGGTAGGACAGCCGGTAGCAGTCGCCGCCACAATCAACGCAGATGATCTTCTCGGGGACGTCCACCACGGGAACCTAGCCCGGAACCCGAACCAGGCTGGTGCTCGCCTCTTTGCGGCGCGGGTTGGCGATCTATTCTGGGCACATGCGTGTTGTCGCCGGCTCGGCTCGTGGGCTCCGCCTCGTGGCGCCCGAGGGGCGCGATGTCCGCCCAACCACCGATCGGGTGCGTGAGGCCACCTTCAACGCGCTGTTCAGCATGGGTCGTATCGACGGCTCGGTCGTTTGTGATCTGTTCGGCGGTACCGGAGCGATGGCTATCGAAGCCCTCTCGCGCGGAGCGGCGCACGCCCACATTGTCGACTCGTCGCGCAAGGCAATCGAGGTGATCGAGGAGAACCTTGAGACCACGGGTCTCTCGTCGCAGGCCACGGTGCATCAACGCGATGCGTTTTCGTTTCTCCAGTCGCCCCTGGGCCTGGCGGGCGACATCGACCTGATCATCGTCGACCCCCCATACCTTTTCGACAAGTGGGACGAGTTGTTTTCGGCGCTACCGCCCGCGCTGGTCGTCGTCGAATCGGGTGAAGAACTGAACACCGGCTCGCGGTGGTCGATGCTCAGGAGTCGCAGGTACGGCGGTAGCGTGGTGATGTTCCTCGAACCGTCCGCCGATCACCATGATCCACAGAGGGAAGCCACGATATGACAAGAGTTCTGTACCCGGGCTCGTTTGATCCTGTGCATCTCGGCCACCTCGAGATTGTCGAAAGCGCAGCTGGCCTGTTCGACTCGGTCGTGGTCGCGGCCGTCGGCAACCCGCAGAAGGGGAGCGGCCTGTTCAACCTCGACGAGCGCAAGGCCATGCTCGGCGAGAGCTTCGCGCACCTCGACAACGTCGAGGTACACAGCTTCTCCTCACTGGTGGTCGATGTCGTCAAAGACGTGAACGCCGACTTCATCGTCAAGGGTCTCCGGGTGGTGCAGGACTTCGAGACCGAATTGCAGATGGCGCAGATGAACAAGGAAATCTCGGGTATCGAAACGCTTTTCCTGCCCACGGCGTCGCGGCGGTCGTTTCTCGCCTCAAAACTCATTCGCGAGATTGCCAGCTACGGCGGCGATGTGTCAGGAATGGTTCCCCCGCCGGTGATGGACCGGCTCAACGAACACTTCCCCGCCGAGCACCCCAAAGGTTCTGATTGATGAGCGACGACTTTTTCTCTGCTCAACAAGATGATGTCGAAGAGAACGACATCCCCGAAGATCATTTTCCCCAGTCTGAAGCGCCTGCCTATCAGGCCCCGCAAGCCGAGGCCCTGATCCGCCGCACCATCACGCTGATCGAACAGGCACGGCCCATGCCGTTGTCGACCTCCTCGATGATCAACAAAGACGAGGTGCTCGAGCTGCTGCAGCAGGCGGTCGATTCGATGCCCGACGAACTTCGAGCCGCTCGGTGGCTGTTGAAGGAGCGCGAGGACTTTCTGGCCAAAGTTCGGCGCGAGGGCGACGACATTCTCGAGCAGAGCCAGACCCAGGCGGGCCGGATGGTCGAGCGCACCGAAGTCGTGCGGTCCGCCGAGAAGCGAGCCCGCCAGATCATCGATGCCGCCGAAGCCGATGCCACCCGGCTGCGGCTCCAGACCGAGGACTTCTGCGATCAGAAGCTCGGCAGCTTCGAAAACGTGCTCGAACGCACCATGCAGGTCGTCCAACAGGGCCGTTCGAAGCTGCAGCGCAACCCGTTGGCCGAATCCGGTCAAATCGACCAGGTCGCCGAACCAGCGGTGGCGTTGCCCGACCCTGATCTGGCCGACACCGGTGGGTTCTTCGACCAAGACGGGTCATGAGGGCTGAGGATCCGGTTCGGCCCGATGGTCGATTTGTTCTTGGCATTTCTGACATTCGAGGCAAAGTTGGCGCCCACCGCCAGGTGGTCGAGGACGTCGCGATGGGCGAGATCCTGCTCGAATCAGCTCATGTGCGCACCGATGCCAACGTGAGCCTCGATCTCGATCTCGAGGTGCTGGCTGAT
Source organism: uncultured Acidimicrobiales bacterium (assembly GCA_964529355.1). Taxonomy (GTDB): domain Bacteria; phylum Actinomycetota; class Acidimicrobiia; order Acidimicrobiales; family SHLQ01; genus CALLQB01. The sequence continues at coordinate 2,787 of CAZGVQ010000238.1, read as the reverse complement.
GGGCTCGCGCTGACCGGGTCGCTGGCGACGGGTTGGACTGGAGAGTGTCGCCGCTGTCTCGACGAGGTGCAGGGCTCCATCGAAATCGAACTGGCCGAGATATTTGAGGTACGTCCGACCGAGGGCGAAACCTATGCGTTGGGCTACGACACGGTGAACATCGAACCAGCGGTGCGCGACAACCTGGTGCTGAACATGCCGATGACTCCGCTCTGCGCCGACGATTGCGCCGGCCCGGACCCTGAACGGTTCCCTACCTCGACCGAAGACGCAGACGTCGAGGGAAGCGAGCAAGAAGAGAAGAAGATCGACCCGCGCTGGGCGGCCCTGGCCGACGTGACCTTCGACGAGGACTAACCACCGGACCAATGTTCGGTCATGGGTCGGAGGTTGTGGCGACCCGTTCGGCGAATGCCGCGGCGATCCTCTCGGTGACTGGGCCTGCGGACAGTTCGCGATCGTCGACCCGCACCAATGGCTGGATATCGCGGGTCGAGGAGGTCAAGAAGAGCTCGTCAGCGCTCCGCAACACCTCGACCGGCAACGCCGTTTCGTCAATGTCGGCCACGAGCAGCACGATCTCGCGGGTCACGCCGGCCAGGCAACCCGAGTCGAGCGGGGGAGTGACGCAGCGGCCATCGACCACCGCGAACACGTTGGTGCCGGTTCCTTCGCACAACTCGCCGCGGGTATTGGCAAAGATCGCCTCGCTAGCGTCGGCATCATGAGCCGCCCGCAGCGCCCGAACGTTCTCGGCGTAGGAGGTGGTCTTGAGGCCGGCGGTTGCGCTGCGCTCGTTGCGGGTCCAGGGCACCGTGATAGCGGTACCGCCTGGCGCTGCCAAGAGCGGTGTAGTTATGACGATCACGTTCGGCGGACCGGTTGGGCTGCCGCTGCCGAGCGACCCGCTTCCTCCCGTCACGGTGAGGCGAATGCGGGCTTCGGCATCGGCTACCGCGAAATGCGCCTCGAGACATTCGTTGATTGCCGCTCGGAGCACTGCATCGCCGGGGTTGTCGATGTCGAGCGCGTCAAGCGTCTTCGAAAGTCGTCGCAGGTGACGGGTGATGGCGAACGGTTCGCCACGAACGGTCTTCAGCGTCTCGAAGCCACCATCGCCGACGACGAGTCCGTGGTCATCGACGCGAACTTGAGGCTCGGTCGCATCGACGACCGCTCCATTCATCCAGACGTGCATTGACCTAACCTTAAACGCGATCATCTTTCGGCATCAGCCCAGCTTCACGAAACAGGCGAGGGACCGATAGAATCGACTGTTCGTGCCCAGCTGACCCGAGAGTCACAGGAACCATCATGGCTGTACCAAAAAAGAAGACCTCGAAAGCCAAGAGTCGTAGCCGACGTGCGTCGGCGTGGAAGCTTGATGCTCCGTCGAAGAGCGTGTGCCCCCGTTGCAACGCCACCAAGTTGCCCCACCGTGTGTGCGGAAACTGTGGTTGGTACAACGGCCGCCAAGCAATCGACGTCGAGTAGCGCCAGAAGGCACGTATGACCCGCCTCCCCATCGCCCTCGATGCAATGGGCGGCGACAACGCGCCCGCCGATATCATTGCGGGTGCCCGGGTAGCCGCCGAGGAACACGGCATCCCGATTCTCCTGGTCGGTCGTCCCGAAGAGATGGGCGATACCGGCGACCTCGAAGTCCTTGCCGCCTCTGAAGTCATCGCGATGGACGCCGACGCCGGCTCCAGTGTGCGCCGCATGAAGGACTCCTCTCTCGTGCGGGCCGCCGAGGCCGTGCGCGACGGCAAGGCGTCAGCGATGATTTCGGCCGGCAACACCGGTGCCACCATGGCCAGCGCACTCCTCCGCATGGGGCGTATCAAGGGGGTCTCGCGGCCCGCGATCGCGACGCCGATCCCTCGCCTCGAAGGATCGCCCACCTTGCTGCTCGATGCCGGGGCCAACGCCGACTGCACCCCCGAGATGCTGAGCCAGTTTGCCCGGATGGGTGCTGTGTTCACCCGCGATCGCTACGGCGTCGATACCCCAAAGGTCGCGCTGCTCTCCATCGGTGAAGAAGACAACAAGGGCAACACGCTGGTCAAAGATGCGCACAAGGCGCTGGCCGACGAGCCGTGGGCCGAACTGGGTGCCACGTTCATCGGCAACGTCGAGGGTCGCGATCTCATGACCGATGAGGCCGATGTTGTCGTGACCGACGGGTTTACCGGCAATGTTGCGCTCAAAACCCTCGAAGGTGGGATGAAAACGCTCATCGCCGGCCTCTTTGAGGCATTCGGGTCCTCACCAGAAGCCGAGGAAGCGGCCGGTGCGCTGGCGCCAGCCCTCGAACCGCTGTATCGCCGGTTCAACCCCGATACCTACGGAAGTGCCGTGCTGTTGGGGGTCAACGGATTGTGCATGATCAGCCACGGATCGTCCTCGGCATCGGCGATGACCAACGCACTCGTCACCACCGCAGAACTGCTCGACACCGACGTGGTCGAGCACCTCAGAGCAGCAATCACCGCTTAACCTTCTCACTGTTAGTGGGGTTGAGTTCACTCGCAGTGGGCAAAATTGGCCATGTGCTATGGTGATGCACTTCGTGCGGCGGCGGTGGGTTTTTTGTCTCGCCACCCGCCGGGTCGTCTCGCGAAACCCTGTTTGCTGAAACCTGTCTGCCTGAAACTCTCTGTGCTGAAAACCCATGCCTGCTGAAACCCATATTGAAGGAACACCAATGAACCGCGAAGAAGTACTCGCGTTGATCCGGGATCGGCTTGCCGACATCCTCGAGATTGAACCCGACACCATCAACGA
>CAZGVQ010000237.1:0-6206 GCA_964529355.1 uncultured Acidimicrobiales bacterium | reverse complement strand
GTTGGATGGCTTTGGCGAGAAGTGCGGGCTCGTCGGCGAGGGGAATGCCCGCGTTGACATCGAGCATCTGAGCGCCGGCGGCAACCTGGGCGATGGCGTCGGCTTCAACTCGGCTGAAGTCGCCCTCCTTCATTTCGGCGGCGAGGAGCTTGCGGCCGGTGGGGTTGATGCGTTCGCCGATCATGACGAAGGGGCGGCCTGCGCCGATGACGACTTCTTTGGTGGCCGAGCTGATCATGGTGTCAGTCATTTGGCGCTTCGCTTTCCGGTGGTTGGCTTTCTGGTGGTCGTTCGACGCCGGCATAGGCGTCGGGGTGCGTTTCGGGGTTCAGCCCGCCGTTGGACACGAACGCTTCGAGTTTGTCGCGGGTGAAATCGGTGTCGATGCGCTCGGCTTCGGTTGCAGCCGCCGCTTCACCGTCTCCGTCATAGGGCACGACCGCACGCGTCCATTCCTGCACGTAGGAGTTGGTGTCGGTGAGGTCGGCAACCATTGCGGCTCGGTCGATGGCATGTTGAAACCGGGCGTGCAGCAGGTGCGTGTGTTTCTGGCCGCCGGCTTCGACGGTTACCTGCGCGGGTATGTCACGCCAGGAGATCACGATGATGCCGGGCGTTCCGCCTCGGCGGCGTCGGCGCTCTGCCATGGGGCTACGCCGCGGCGCGTCGCGCCGCCACCAGTTCTTTCGCGGTCTCCGCTGCAACCGCAGCGTCGCGGCAGTAGGCGTCGGCCCCGATGGCTTCGCCGAACTCTTCGTTGAGTGGCGCGCCGCCAACGAGCACGATGTAGTCGTCGCGCAGGCCCTTCTCGGCGAGGGTCTCGATGACCACCTTCATGTAGGGCATGGTGGTGGTGAGGAGGGCTGACATACCCAGGATGTCGGGCTTGTGGGTCTCGAGCGCTTCGAGGTACTCGTCGACGTCGGTATTGATGCCCAGGTCGAACACTTCAAAGCCGGCGCCTTCGAGCATCATCGCGACCAGGTTCTTCCCGATGTCGTGAATGTCGCCCTTGACGGTTCCGATGACCACGGTGCCGATCGGCTCGGCGCCCGTCTCGGCCAGCAGCGGACGAAGGATTGCCATTCCGGCCTTCATGGCGTTGGCGGCCAGGAGCACCTCGGGTACAAAGAGGATGCCGTCGCGGAAATCGATACCGACGATGCGCATGCCCTCGACGAGTGCATCGTTGAGTACCTTGTCGGCGCTCCAGCCCCGCTCGAGCAGGATGTTGGTGCCGTCGGTGATCTCGTCGCCAAGTCCGTCGTACAGGTCGTCGTGCATCTGGGCAGTGAGGTCTTCGTCGGAGAGATCGGCGAGGATGATTTCGTCCTCATCGGACTCTCCGGCAGCGTCGCCATCGGATGGTTGTTGGTCAGACATCGTGGTGAGAACTCCCGGGGGAATTGGTGTTCACCTTCCCGTATTACGGGAAGGTGCTGTATTGTGGCAAAGTACCGCTGTTGGTCAAGGTACAACTCCTGAGGTGGACGTGTCCACGACAGGGGGCCCACATGGTGGATTCTTCTTCCACAGTGCGGGAAAGCGCACATGGGACATCCGAAAGAACCGCAAAGATGAGTGAAGGAGGCTGATGGCTTCGGTACAGAGTGTTGATCGATCCTTTGCATTGCTGCAGGCCATTTCGCGTCAGCCGTCGGGTATCAGCGAGTTGTCGCGGGAGGTGGGCCTGCCCACCAGCACCGTGGCTCGGCTGCTGAACACGCTTGAAAACCTCGGCGCGGTCGAGCGCATCGAGCACGGCAACTTCCGTATCGGCGCAGCGATCCTCACCATCGCCTCGAGCGTCGACCCGTCGCGCAATATCACGGCGGTTGCTCAGACCCATCTCATCGATCTGGTCGAGCAGTTGGGTGAGGCGGTGGGTCTTTCGGTCGAGGTCGGGTACGAGGTCAAGTACGTCGCTCAGGTCGATGGCCCCAACGAGGTGCAGGTACGTGACTGGACCGGCGAGAGCCTACCGATGCATGTGGTGTGTTCGGGTCTGGTGTTTCTCTCCCACTGGGACGAAGACGCACTCGAAGGATTCCTGGCCCGATCGCACTCGCAGTTCACACCGAACTCAATGGTCGACCCCGACCAGCTGCGGCTGCGGATCATCAAGGCTCGGGCAGATGGTTATGCCTGGACCCGCGACGAGTTGGCCGAAGGACTCAGCTCGGTGGCGGTGCCGATCTTCAGCTCATCGGGTGACGTCATCGGGGCGATGCATTGCCACGGACCGTCCTACCGATTTCCCGTGGCCGGGCAGGAAGAATGGATCGCTGGCCTGCTGACCGAGCGGGCTCGGCGAATCACCAAGAGTCTGAGTTTTCAGAGCCGCTGATCACGCAACGATCGAGTCATCGATGGCGTCGTCGCTACAGACGCGATCCGGCTCCGCCGCCGCCCCCGCCGGGAGGCGACCACACCGCCACCGGGCCCTTGGCCACCTCGGTCGACACGCCGTTCTGCGACGCATTGTGGATGAAGATGGTGAGAAAGCCATCGTCGGCGACCGCCGAGTAGACGAAGCTTGAACCGTCGGGCGACCAGAACGAAACGTTCTTTGCGAACTGGTCATAGAAGGGCAGATACTCCTGCAGGATCACGGGGGAAATCTGGGCCAGGTTCGTGAAACGCGAACTGCCATCGATGGCCCACACCTGCCAGCGAGCCATGTCGCCGTCGGGGGCCAGCATCAGCAATCTGGTGCCCGACGGATCCCAGAACATGCCCAGGCGCTCCTCGTCGGCCACCTGAAACGTTTCTCCCGAGGACAGCTCGTACACCCAGACACCGCCGCCCATCGTCGGAAGCTCCGGGTCGGTCGGCTGGCGAAACGCGGTGACGGTTGTCGGTGGCGCCGCGGCCAACTCGCCCAGCACCTGCACCGCGATGAACGTTTCGGTGGGGTCGACCACCACGAACGCCCGGTCGGTGAGGTTAGCGAGCGGAGTGCTGCTGCTGCCGTCGAGGGCCCGCCGCTCAAGAACGGGGGTTCCCGAGGATTCGTCGACCACGATTGCGGTGCCGTCTTCGAGGACATCAGGGGCACCGAACCCGAGGCCGAGTTGTTCGGACTCGCTGAACGACGCGTTGGCGCCGCCCGGACCTGCCTCACCAAAGGTGAGCGTCCGCACATCGGGCCCGGCATGGGTATAGGCGCTGCCCGCATCGATCCAGTCAAAGAAGAACGGCTGACCGCCGTCGACCGCAATCTCATCGGCGCTCAGCGCGCCGTCGTCGACGCCGACCATCGCAAGTTCGACACCCAGACCCGATGGGCCGAGCATGGCGATGCGGTTCGCGTCGGGGTTCCACGAATTGTAGAAACTGGGGAAGGGCGTCTCGATGCTCGCTCCGCGATCGGCATCGGGGGTGTCGATGGCAATCCTGGGCACGGGCGAGTTGACAGTCGGGCGTTCGGTCCACGCGACGAATTCGCCATCGGGCGACCACGTGGGTTGCGCGTTCCGTCGGTCGTCGTGGTCGGTAAGCTCGGCCACCTGGGTGCCGGTGGGTTCGATGATCAACACATCGCCGTCGTTGCCCAGCATGGCGATGAGTCCCTCGGGCTCCGGCTCGGCGGGGATCGGTGCGGGGGGCTCGGCTTCGAACTCCGGAGTCTCTTCCTCGGTGGGTTCGTCGCCTTCGCCCGGAGCGTCGCCGGGATCGGTGCCCGGGTCGGCGTCGTCGTCAGACGGGGGAGTCGTGGTAGCCGGTGGCTCATCCTCGGGCGAGGCGGTTGTCGGCGCGGCCTGATCCGGCTGGGTTGTGGTGGATGAACCCGGCGGCACCAATTGGGCCGACTCGGTGGTGCACGCGACCGCGAGCAGACACAACGCCACGGCAATTGCGAGCACACGAGAGGGAAGCGGGAGAAACGACATCATCTTCGGCAGTCCACGATGGCAGGTGTGCACGGCTATTGCGTATCGGTGCGGGTAGCAACCTGCCGAAGAAGGTCCTCAGCAGCCTCGGGGCCAACGATCGCCTCGATCTCGGCCGCCATGGAGATCGCCACGGGCTGCGCGCCACGGTACGCGTCGGGCGCTGATCCAGCGGATTCGGTTCGCTCGGTGCAACACCAGGCCATGTCGGCGCCGCCCGGGCCCCAGTCCGAGCGATTCCATCGCCGAAGGTGAGCCGTCGGGGAACCCTGGGCGTCGGTTCGCCGGTCGACCTTCAGCGGCAGCTGCCAGCACACCGAGGGCTTCCAGTCGAGTGGTGACTCGCCGTCGGCCACCGCCGCGAGATGAAGGGCACACCCGGTGCCGCCGGAAAATCCCGACCGGTTGAAGAAAATGCATGCGCCGTCGACCACCCGGGTGTGATTACGTTGGCCGTCACGAAAGAGACCATCCTCGGCCGCCACCGATGCGTTCTCGAAGAGTTCGGGCGGGAGGGTGGCTCCCAGCGCGCTGATCTGCATCGCTTCGTCTTCGTCGAGCATCTCGGCACCGAGCGAACAACACCCCTGGCCCAGGTGCTCCGATGGTTCGTCGAGAATGCCCGCACATCCGTCACCCCAGATGCATCGCCAGTTCGACGAGAGAAAATCCAGGTCGAAGGTCCACCGGGTGGCGCCCGCGCTCGACGGAGGACCTGGTGTTGCGGGCGTCGGTTCCATTGGGTCCAAGGTAGTTCTTGCGTCGCGGGAATCCGCTCCGGCGGTGCTTGTGAACAGCGACCTTGATCGGTACCTTCGCGGCCAGTACGTCGAACAGCCGGAGCGCTTCATGGCAGACCACAACCCCGAACAGCCACGGATTGGATTTGTGGGCCTAGGAAACATGGGCGGACCGATGTGTAAGCGCTTGTGTGATGCTGGCTATGAGGTGCAGGCCTTCGACATCAATCCCGAGGCGCTCGCTGCTTCCGTTGAGCAAGGGGCCGTCGCCGCATCGTCGGTCAACGAAGCAGCCGCCTGGTGCGATCTGCTGCTGACGTCGTTGCCACGACCCGACCATGTCATCGCCGTGATGGATGGCGCCGATGGCGCACTTGCCGCGATGACGCCCGGCTCGGTGTGGGTCGACCTCACCACCAACCGGCGGGAGCTGGTCGATGAGCTCGCATCGCGAGCACCCGAGGGTGTTTCGGTCGTCGACTCGCCGGTAACGGGCGCAGTCGACGGTGCCCGCAACGGCAAGCTCACCCTGTTTCTCGGTGGCCCAGCCGACAGCGTCTCGCGGGCCAAGCCGGTCCTCGACCATCTTGGGTTGGTCATCGAGTGCGGCCCGCTGGGTACTGGCAACGTCACCAAGTTGGTGACCAACCAGTTGTGGTTTGTCCACGCGGCGACCCTGGCCGAGGGGTTCGCGCTGGGAATGGCCAACGGCGTCGACCTCGACACGCTCTGGTACGCCATCAAGGAGAGCGTTGGCGATTCGTTTGTGGCTCGCCACGATGCTCCTTCAATCTTCGCCGGTCACTACGACCCGTCGTTCAGTCTCGACCTCTGCCTGAAGGACCTGGGCCTGGTCGAAGAGCTGTCGGCCAACGTAGGGGCTTCGCTCGACATGACGATGAAGGCCAAGGAGATGTTCGAGCAGGCCGCCGAGCGGTACGGCCACGACGTCGGCGAGCTTCACGTCGCGAAGCGCATCGAAGATGACGCCGACCTTCCGATGCGACTTGAGGGCGACTGGGTTCCTCACTGGGAAAAGTAGCGAGGAGTCTCGAACCCGTGGCCGCGCTCACCCTTGAACAGATCATCGACACCGACCGATACCCGCTTCTCGAACCCGAGAGCCCTGCGTACCTCGAGGTGGTTGAAGCGGCGCGCACCCAGCTGCGTGAGTCGGGCTGCGCGCTCAACAAGAACTTCATTCGACCCGAAGCGTTGGCGGTCCTGGGCAAGGAGATCTGGGATCGAAAGCCTCAGACCCACTTCTCCAAACAGACGATGAATCCGTACTTCCACACCGAGGTGAATCCCGAGTATCCACTCGACCATCCGGTCAACACCTTCATCGAGCGGTCGAGCGGGTTCATCCCCGGCGACGCGTGGGACGGGTCATGTGCCACCGACGTGTTGTTTCGGGCACCCGAGGTGGCCCGGTTCCTGGCCGATTGTCTCGAGATACCAGCGCTGCATTGTTACGCAGACCCGCTCGCCGGGCTCACCTCGAACATCCTCGACCCCGGACAGCAGTTCACCTGGCACTTCGACACCAATGACTTTGCGGTCACCGTGTTGG
>CAZGVQ010000236.1:0-6222 GCA_964529355.1 uncultured Acidimicrobiales bacterium | reverse complement strand
GAAAGCGTCGGTGAGTAACGAAACGTAGGAGCCGCCGGCGCCGTCATCGGCGCCGCAGACGTTCTGCGGGCAGATGCGGGTGACCGACTCATGGACTCGTAAATCGTGCGTGCCGGCGAGCATCGTGAAGAGGTTCTGGGGATGTTGATCGACGACCGGCAGCGCGTCGATATCGGTGGGGAAGCGGCCGCTGAGGATCGCAGGTACCGCCGTTGGGGTGGACGGTGCAACCCCGGTGTGGTTCCGGAACCAGTTGCTTTCGGCGGCCAGAGTGGCAAAGTTGGGCCAACGGTCGGGGTCGATGGCGCCCTCGTCGTTGATGAGCGACAGGGTGGGAAGCTCGTCGAGCACGATGAGTACCACCGGCGCCGGCGAGCCCATGTCGACCCGGGCTGCGTTGGCAGTGCCGTCGTCAAAGAGGATGTCCGATGCTGGTGAGGCGAACAGGAACGTGCCCACCGCAAGCAGCGCGAACAACGACAAGATCGCAAACACCAGGCTGGTGATGGGCTCCCGCCACCGCGCAAAGGCAACCGCAGCCCCTCCGATGAGTCCCAAAGCGATGAGAACCCCGGCGGGCCACCCGGTTGCACCTTTGACGATCTGGGTGACGGTGGCTGCAGCGAGGACGAAGACCACCGACAGATGCACCATGGCGACAGCGGTTGCCCCGGCGTTCTCGCTCCGCGAGCCAATCCGCGATCGAAGACTCTCCTCGACGCACCAGACCAGCAGTGCGGGCACAAGAGAAATAAAGAGTGCGAATGCCACGATGCCGAGCGCAGAGATGCCGCGGAAGATGAACTCTTCGGCACCATCGCCGAATGCGGCGAGGACCGGTTGGGTGATCGCGAGCGCGCTCAGGCCGAGTAGCTCCAGCAATCTGCGTAGCGGGCCCCGCGGTTCAGTCACCCGTCGATCGTAGGGGCGAGCCGGTCGCAGTGTTGGTCACTGGGGCCAAAGGAACGAAACAGCCCTAAGATTTGAAACATGCCTGAGTATCGATCGAGAACAACGACCCATGGCCGCAACATGGCTGGTGCCCGTGCGCTCTGGCGGGCGACCGGGATGACCGACGACGATTTCGATAAGCCGATTGTGGCGGTGTCGAACTCCTTCACCCAGTTCGTGCCCGGCCACGTTCACCTCAAGGACATGGGACAGCTTGTCGCTCGCGAGATCGAGGCCAACGGTGGGGTAGCCAAAGAGTTCAACACCATCGCAGTCGACGACGGCATCGCCATGGGTCACGGTGGGATGCTCTACAGCCTGCCAAGCCGCGACCTGATCGCGGATTCGGTGGAGTACATGGTGCAGGCCCATCAGGCCGACGCGCTGGTCTGCATCTCCAACTGCGACAAGATCACGCCGGGCATGCTCATGGCTGCGCTTCGGTTGAATATCCCGACGATCTTTGTGTCCGGCGGCCCCATGGAAGCGGGCAAAACCCGACTGGCCGGCGACGAAGTGAAGGTCGACCTCATCTCCGCCATGATGACTGCCGGCGACAAGAACGTGTCCGACGAAGACGTCGCCCAGATCGAACGAAGTGCATGCCCGACGTGCGGCTCGTGCTCTGGCATGTTCACGGCCAACTCCATGAACTGCCTCACCGAAGCGTTGGGACTGTCCCTCCCCGGCAACGGCACCACCTTGGCCACCCACAGCGACCGCGAACGCCTCTTCAAAGAAGCTGGCCATCGCATCGTCGACCTGGCCAAGCTCTACTACGAGAAGGACGACGACTCGGTTCTTCCGCGGAACGTGGCCAACCGCCAAGCGTTCGAGAACGCGATGAGTCTCGACATCGCCATGGGCGGCTCGACCAATACCGTTCTGCACCTGCTCGCCGCAGCACACGAAGGAAACGTCGACTTCTCGATGGCCGACATCGATGCGCTGTCGCGTCGGGTGCCCAACATCTGCAAGGTTGCGCCGTCCACGCCCGAATACCACGTCGAGGACGTCCACCGGGCTGGTGGAATCATGGCCATCCTGGGCGAGCTCGACCGAGGCGGCCTGATCGACGCGTCGGTTCCCACCATTCACAGCGAGTCACTCACAGCAGCGCTCGACGAGTGGGACATCGTACGATCAAGCGCCACCGAGCAGGCACGCGAGTTCTTCCTTGCCGGTCCGGCCGGCATCCCGACCCAGGTGGCATTCAGCCAGTCCACGCGTTGGCCAACCCTCGACGACGACCGTGTCGAGGGTTGCGTACGAAGCGTCGAGAACGCCTACACCGCCGACGGCGGGCTCGGTGTGCTCTATGGCAACATCGCCGAAGAAGGCTGCATCGTGAAGACCGCCGGCGTCGACGAAGAGAACTTTCACTTCGAGGGCACCGCACGGGTGTATGAGTCACAAGATGCCGCGGTCGAAGGCATTCTGGGTGAAGAGGTCCAGGCCGGCGACGTGGTCATCGTGCGGTACGAGGGGCCAAAGGGCGGTCCGGGCATGCAGGAGATGCTGTATCCGACCACCTACATCAAGTCGCGGGGTCTCGGTAAGGAGGTCGCGTTGCTTACCGACGGTCGATTCAGCGGCGGGACATCTGGTCTGTCGATCGGCCACGTCTCACCAGAGGCGGCCGAAGGCGGCGCCATTGGCTTGGTGGAGAACGGCGATCCGATCCTCATCGATATCCCAAGCCGGGTGATCGAGCTTCAGGTGTCCGACGAGGAGCTGGCCGAGCGACGTGCCGCGAAAGATGCTGCCGGGTGGAAGCCGGTCGATCGCGATCGCACGGTGTCCAAAGCGCTCCTGGCCTATGCGGCGCTCACCACGTCGGCGTCCCGGGGCGCAGTCCGCGATCTCACGCAGCTCGACTAGCGCTACACCAACTCGTCAGCGACTGGTTCGATTCCGGCCCCTTCGGCTCCGTCGGCCGATTGAATTCGGCGAAGCTTGTCGGCGTCGACCCAGCCGAGCCCGGCCGGCGTTTCGACCTGGCGATACCTGATGCCATTCTTGCGGGCGTTCTTTCCGGTGCTCCAGATGCCTTCGGCGTCAGGGGCAAACCGGAACAGGGTGTCGCCCCGTTTGGGGTGCTCGAAGGCATCGAGGGTCGAATGTCGGTCGATGTCGGTCACCGCCCAGAGCTGGGGGCGGCGGGAGAAGATGGTGAGGAAGCCAAAGAAGGTGATGGCCCACAGAGCGGCCATCGCCAACCAGAGGTTGTTGAGTTGCAACGCTCCGAGCTGACTGAATACGGCGGCCACAAAGAGGCCCACGCCGTCCTCGGTGAGCGAAGGTCTGCTGGTCTCTTCGGAGACCTCGATCGGTGCGTCCACATCGAGAAGGCCAACGCCGAGTTCGTCGGCCAGTTCGAGACCGCGGGTCTGGGCTTCGGCAAGGACCTCGACGCGCACCAGCGCCGAACCGGTGTTACCGGCCTCATCGCTGACCTGATAGGAGAACTCGGCGATGCCGACGAATCCCGGCGCTGGGGTGTAGGCGAGCGTGCCGTCTGAGCGAAGTTCGACCAGGCCGCTCTCGGGTTGATCGAACCCGATGATCTGGAGGGTGAATCCGTCTTCGGGGATGTCATTGTCGAGCACCGGGATGGCGATGGTGGAGTACGAGTTGATGGTGACCGAGTCGGATTTCACCACGGGCGAGCCGATCACGATGGTCACGGTTGCCGTATCGCTCTGTCCACTGGACGAGGCGATGGTGTAGGTGAAAGTGGTTTCTCCCTGCCAGCCTTCGGGCGGCTCGTAGGTAATCGTCCCATCGCTTTCGACTTTGAGTTGTCCAACGGCGGGCGGTGTGGCCTGGGTGAGTCGGAGGTCGTCGATGTCATCGGACTCATCGTTGGCAATGACGTTGTACGTGATTGGGTCGGAGGTGAACGACGTGATGGTGTCGTCGATCGCGTTGATGGATGAGACGAACGCCAGATCCGCTGTGGTCACCTCGATGGTGGCCGTGGCGCGCGTGGCTGCGCCGTTTTCGTCGGTCACGAGGTAGGTGAATGCGTAGGTCCCCGGAGTCGCCGTGGTGGTTTCGAACTCGAAGGATCCATCGTCGTTGAGTGTCAGGTCGCCACCTGCTGGTGGGGTCACCAACTCGGCGGTGAGTGCGTCGTCGTCGGCATCGTCATCGTTAACCAGAACACCGGGTGCTCCTACGGTGAGCGTGACGCCTCGCTCGGCCTCATAGAAGTCGTCCTGAGGTGAGGGCGCGGTGTTGACGGGCACTGTGGTCGTGGTCGTGGTCGTGGTCGTGGTTGGGGGAACCGTTGTCGTGGACGTGGGGGCAGCTGTCGTCGGGACAACTACTGACGGCGCAGCGGTCGTCGTGGTGGTGGGTGCGACGGTGGTGGTCGTCGTGGTCGTTGGCGGGACCGTGGTGGTCGTGGTGGGTGGGACGGTGGTGGTGGTCGTCGTGGTCGTTGGCGGGACCGTGGTGGTCGTGGTGGGTGGGACGGTGGTGGTGGTTGTCGTTGTAGTCGTGGTGGTAGGGGGAACCGCCGTCGTGGTCGTTGTTGTTGTCGTGGTCGTTGTCGTTGTCGGAGGAGGAGGTGGTTCGGTGATCGTCCAGGTGACTTGCAACGTGTCGGTGAGGGCGGGTGAGCCGTCGTCGGTGACGGTGATGGTCGAGGTGAAGACGCCGGTTGGTGCGCCTGCTGGGTAGGCGTAGCTCAGGACGCCCGTGCCGGGATCGATCGAGGCTCCTGGCGGCAGACCAAAGGCCCCGAAGGTGAGGTTGTTCGTCGGGTTGTCGGGGTCGGTTGCCAGATAGGTTTCGGTTACCGACACATCGGTCTGTACCGATATTGCCGAGGATCCGGTGAGAGAAGGCGCCTGGTTCACCTCGGTCACGGTGAGGTTGAAGGACGCGATGCCGGGGAGGCTGAACGAATCGGTGGCGACGATAGTCAGGTTGAACGACGCCGGGCCAACGCCTTCGTTCACCGGAAAGGCGATCGCACCTGTCTGAGCGTCGATCGTCATGCCAGCAGGTACCGGATCGGCGCCGGGGAGAAGGCTGTAGGTGAGCGGTCCAAGTGTCGAGGAGTCGGCGGCGACGACCTGGGTGCTCAGGCTGCCAGCGGTTTCGGGCACGGTGGCCGTCAGTGGGGACACGAACGGTGCTTCGTTCGCGGCGACAAGCGCCGCGGGGCTGAACTCCGACGTGCCAGAGTTCGGATGGGTGGCGGTGGCGGTGATCTCGGTTCCGATCGCTACGCCGAGCGCGTTCGATGGGGCGACGATCGAGAAGGTGGTGTCGGTTGCGGTGATGCTCGGCACGTTGAAGGCGATCCGTTCGGATCCCTCCACGTCGCCGTCAGGCTGAGTCGATGCAAAGAACAGGTCGATGACCGTGCCGGCTCCGGACGGCGTTGTGCCGTCGATGTACACCAGTCCGTTGTCGAGAATCGCGCTGGTGATGATCGGCGTGTTGAGGAGGTCGTTGGCGCCGGTATCGGTGTCACCGGCATCGTTGATGGTCCTACCTGCGATGTCGGCTCCGCCTGCGCCAGGTTCGAGGAGGTCGAGGCCTACGGTCAGGTTGTCATCAAAGTGCGAGTGGTAGACGTTTACGCCTACGGCGTTCGCAGCAACGGTGATTCCGCTTTCGGTGTTGCCGGCGAACAGCGACTCGGCGATCAGTACGTTGCCGGCCTTGGTTGCCAGGCCGGTTCCCGAGTTGCTGTTCGACGTGGACTGCGACACGGTCGAACCGGCGGCGCTTCCCGAGAGGACGATTCCGTCGCCGGTGGAGTTGGTTACCTGAGACCGGGAGATCATCACTGTCGCGTTCGAGACGATGCCGGTCGCTGCGCCGTCGACAAGCGTGTTGTTGATGAGCCAGCCCGTCGAGTCGACATCGAGATCGATACCGACGGTGTCGACTGCTCCGATGTTGACGAAGTTCATCGTTCCGTTCGGGCTGTTCAGGGCGGTGATTCCGGCATCGGCATCGGTGGGGGCTCCAGTCGCAGCGGGAGACGATGCCACTTGAGCGCCGAAGACGACGAATCCCGGGCTGTCCACCAACGTGAGCGCCGTGCTGTTTGTCGCCGGGTTCACTGCGATGTCGGTAATCGAAGACGAAGCCGACCCCTGGAACGTCAGCCCACCGCGCAGTTCGACGTCGCGGCCCCACACACTGTCGGTGATTTCGGCCGTACCAGCCACAAAGTTGAAGTCGTCGACGTTGTTCTCTGGCACCTGGGCGAGCGAGCCACTGGTCGCATGCAGAGCACCATCGATA
>CAZGVQ010000235.1:0-6261 GCA_964529355.1 uncultured Acidimicrobiales bacterium | reverse complement strand
CCGCCCGCTCCGGACGACCGCAAACGCGCACAAGCTCTCAGAACACCCCCGGACGGTTGGTGCGAGATGGCCGGTGCGCTGCGGCACCTTCTGTGTCATAGAGCGTGCGACGAAGCGCAGACCGAGCGCGCTGCGAGCCGCTCCGTGCGGAACGGCCTGCCCGGAGGGCGGTAATCGTTGTCCCGGACTAGAGATGCTCCGGCCCAACCGCGCACGCGTCGCGGCAACGTACAAGCAGTGTCCCAAACGATTCTGGTCTTCGGGCCGTGGTGCCCAGACTCGAAAACTCGGGGCCGTCAGGTGCAACCCAGGTCAGTCCAGGTACCACTCGGCGTTTAGGTCTACGAAGTCTCTTAGGGTGATCTCTTCTAGCGGGCGGATCGGTACCCGGGTGCGGCGGGAGGCGACGTAGGTGTCGCCGTCGCGGATCTCGAGCTCTACCGCGTATTGGCCGGGTGGGATGCAGAGAATCGGGAGCTGCACGTCGATGGTGCCTCGACCCTCGAGTCGCTGGTTGATGTCCTGGGTGCTGGAGCCGAGAAAGACCTCGGTGTCCTGGGCCCGAAAGCGGATCGTGAGCTGGGCGTGCTCGACCGGGGTTTCGAGGTCGTACGCGGCGTGGATACTCAGCGGTGCGCCGGTGTAGCCGAACTCGATGCCATCGTCGGAGCTGATCTCCAGGTGGGTGATGGGGTTGTCGTCGAGCGAACCGTCGTCGGTGGGGAGCGCTTCGTCGCCCATGGTCATGAAGTCGCGATATTCGCGAATGACGTCCTTGGGGTCGCCGATCATCTGGGATTCGCCCTGATGCAACCACAGGACCTGATCGCACAGCCGCTCCATGATGGCCAGCCCGTGCGCCACAAGAACGATGGTGACGCCTTCCTCGCGCATACGGGTCATATGGGCGACGCCGTTCTTGGAGAAGCTGACGTCTCCGACCGAGATGATCTCGTCGGCCAGAAGGATGTCGGGCTCCAGGTGCACCGAGACCGCAAAGCCGAGTCGGGCGCGCATACCACTGGAGTAGGTGTCGACGGGGTTGTCGAAGAAGTCACCGATATCGGCGAGCGCTGCGACGTCGTCCATGATCGCGTCGGTGCGCTCGCGGGGGATGCCCAGCACGGCGCTGTTCATGTACACATTCTCGCGGCCGGTGAGCTGCGGCACGAAACCTGCGCCCAACTCCAGAAGGGCGGTGATCCGGCCCCGAACCTCGATCCGGCCCTGGGTGGGCGCATAGATGCCGCACATCTGGCGCAGCAAGGTCGACTTCCCGGAGCCGTTCCGACCGATGATCCCCAGCATCGAACCACGGGGGACGTCGACCGAGACGTCTTTGACCGCCCAGAACTCTTTGGGCTTCGCCCGGTGAAATCCGGTGAGCGCAGCTCGAAGTCCGCCGCCAGAGTCGGTGCGGATCTCGAACATCTTCGAGACGTTCTGCACGCTGATCGCGATCTCCGGAGCAACCTCGGGCAGGTCGTCATCGACGGGCGCGTTGGTTTCGGCCTTCTGCGATGGCTTGGCGGCGCCGGGCTTTGCCGAGGGGTCGCGCGTATCGCTTCCGGCGGTTGCCACCGGTTCGATGCTCACTACTGGCCCTCGGCGGCTTTGCCTGCGGAGCGGTGGAACCGGATCCACCCCGTGGCGAAGGTGCCTCCGGCGACGGCGATGAGGTACAGCCATGACGCCAACGATGGCCACTGCAGTCGGTAGATGCTGTCGCGGGACGCCTCGACCACCTGGGTCATCGGGCTCCAGCGGGCGACGGCGTTGATGATGGGGTTGTTGAGGCGGTCATCGATGATCGAGAGCGGCCAGATGATGGGCGTGACGTAGAAGTACAGGCGTAGGAAGACGTTGAACAACATGCCGACGTCGCCGAACCGTGAGTTGGGTACTGCCAGCCAGAACCCGACACCGCTGCCGAACAGCATCACCAGCAACAGCAGCGGAGCCATAACGATCCAGGTGATGCTGAGGGTGCGGATTCCCGTGATGCCCCAGAGCAGCAGGTAGAAGGCCATGAGCATGAGGATCTCGGGGATCATCTCGATCGACTTGCTGAGCACTCGGGCGATGCTGGGCGCGGCAGGCGGAAAGAAGAGTTTCTTTCGTAGCGCGAGCGAACCGGAGAATGCGTTCATCGCGCTGTTTGCCGACTGACGAAAGAACCCCCAGAACACGAGCGCAGCGAAAAGGAACGCCGGAAAGTTCTCGAGACCGGTGGGGCTGGCGGTACCTCGGCTGACGTCGAGGATGTAGCCGAACACCAGGGAGTAGATGGCCAGCGTGAGCAGGGGCTCGGCCAGTGACCAGATCCAGCCGAGATAGGTCTTGAGATAGTTGGTGCGCAGGTCCTTCTTGACCAGGTACGCGATGTAGCCCCGGTAGTCCCATACTTCGCGCATCGACTCGGACAGCGAACGTCGTTGCGACGCCGAGGAGAAGATGATTGGAGGGTTTTCGATGGCCACGGGAATCAGGAGTCTCTGGGCAGGTCGGATTCGGAACGTTCGATGCCGGGAATCGTCGGCAGACTGCCTGGTCGAAGGCTACCGCCACCAGGCCGCCATGCGTACGCAACCCGAGGAACCCTAGCCGGGGCAAAGCTCTCGACTTCGAGCGAAAGATTGGGGCTGTAGGCGGGATCGCGCAGCAACTCGTGTTCCCACGTGTCGAGCATATGAAGGACTTCGGTGCGGAACCGGGCCTGCTTTTCAGGGGTGTCTTCGCCGCCCCGGCTGACCGATTCGTGGTGGTACAGCTCGGCGAAGGGGCTCATGAGTACTCGATGGCCGGCCGCCCGAATTCGCAGGCACAGATCGATGTCGTTGAACGCTACGGCCAGGTGTTGTGCGTCGAGGCCCTGCACTTCATCCCACACCGAGCGACGGATGACCAGACAGGCTGCGGTCGCTGCGCCCACCTCGTGGGTGATCACCAATCGAGAGAAGTAGCCGAACTCGCCCCGCCCGGCCCGTTTGTGCCCATGACCAGCGATGCCGCCCAGACCTAGAACCACGCCCGCATGCTGAATGGTGTCATCGGGATAGAACAGCTTCGCTCCGACCGCTCCGACACCGGGCCGCAGCACCTGGGCAACCAGTTCGTCGAGCCAGTCGGTGCTGATGACCTCGATGTCGTTGTTGAGCAGGCACACGATGTCGCCGTTCGATGCCTCAACCCCGGCGTTGTTGATAGCTGAGTAGTTGAACGGTGCATCGAACTCGATGACCGTGGCCCGCCCCGACGTGTTGAGCTCGGCGAAGTAGGCGAGCGCCTCGGGGTCGTCTGACTGATTGTCGATGAGGATGATTTCGACGGCGGGGTAGGTGCTGGCCTCAACGCTTTCGATGCATTGGCGCACCAGATCGGCCCCGTTTCGGGTGGGGATGATGATCGACACCAGAGGAGCGGGCCGGGGGAGCGGCCAGCGAAGTCGGTACGCGGTCGGCGCCGGTCCCACCTCGACGCTGGCGGGCGTACCCGCACGGTCGAGGTGTTCGGAAAGCGCTCGAACCGCTGCGTCCTCGGTGTACTCCTTGGCATCGCTTGACGAAGCCGTCGAACCGGCGACGGCCCGCCAATGATAAAGCACAAAGGGCAGGTGGCGGATTCGATCGGCTGTCGTGTGCTCGACACAGCGAAGGAACAGGTCGTAATCCTGGCTGCCCTCGAAGCCCAATCGGAAACCGCCCACCTGCGCGACGAGCGAGCGACGAACCACGGTGAGGTGGCTGAAGTAGTTCTGCCCCAGAAGCAGGTCGTAGTTGAACGCAGGCTTGAAATGCGGGTCGGATCGCTTTCCCGATGACGAGATCTTGTCCTCATCGGAGTACACGATGTCGAGATCTCCGGCGTCGACGATTGCCTTGGCCACGAGCGCCAGGGCGTGAGGGCGAAGCTCATCATCGTGATCGAGGAGCGCCACAAACTCGCCGTTGGCCATCTCGAGGGCGCTGTTCGATGCGGCCGAGATATGCCCGTTCTCCGCTCGATAGGCGACTCGTATGCGATCGTCGAGGGCCTCGTATTCAGCGAGGATCTCGGCGACCGACGGTTCGGTCGACGCATCGTCGGCGATGCAGAGCTCCCAATGCGGATACCACTGCTCGCGCACCGAGTCGATCGCCCGGCGAAGCCATTTCGGACTCGTGTTGTAGGTGGGCATCACCACCGAGATGAGCGGTGGATCGCCCTGGGCGCGAAGTTCGTCCACCATGCCCAGCACCGCTGCGTGATCGGTGTCGTCCAGGGTGTCGTGCCATTTCACCCACGCGTCGTAGGAGATCGTGAGCGGCCCGGCCTGGCGGCGCTGCAAGCCTTCGTAGTCCGCCACCAGCTGCTGTCGAAGCGCTCCCACGCCGCCGCGCTTTGCCGTGTTGATGGTTCGGGACAGAAGGGTGGCCCGGGCGTCGGGCTCACTTCGCAGGCTCCGGGCTACCTTGGCCACCATGCGGGCGGCGGCCTCAGGCTGGGAGACCGGATGCAGCGTGAGCGTCTCTATCGTGAATCCGTTTGCGGTCAGTGGGACGTCGAAGTGAATTGCCGTGGTGCCCGCGAGGATGTGGAACACCTTGTCGATCGAACCCGACGTGCCGATCTGTAGCGCCCTGCTGGTGCCGCCAATCGGATGCACGGTTCGGAGGATCGGCGCCGTCTGTCGAGGGTCATCAGAGGAAAACCCGGCCCGGAGCCGGAACCACCCTTGCACCTGGGCGATGCTGTCGATGTCGAGCAGGAAGCTCGGGCGCGATCCGCTCACCCGCCACTTGTACTGCGGGTCGTTGGCCGCGTCGACATCGGTGGCCGGCGTCAGGCTGACCGCGAGCGGTGGATTGGTTGGGCGGGCCATCAGGGAACGTACTTCCGAGAGAAGATCGCCGCGGTCAACACGATGACACCCAACGCAGCTGAAGTGACGGCGGCCAACTCGAACCGTCGGTCGCCGCGCTGCCCCTTGAGGACCAACGCAGCCCCCAGCAGAACCGGGATCAGACCATGTCCGTAGCGCACGAGGGAGTTGATGTTCGTCGACGAGACGGCGATGGTGAGGCCCACCGCGCCATAGACGGCCCACGAGGTCAGGCCGGCCCGCCAAACCACCACGATGAGCGCTGCGAAGACAACGGTCGCGATGGCATGCAGCAGTTCGGTCTCGTCGCCGGTGACCCCGCGCCCGATGGCCTGGCCAAATCTGGTGAACGGGTCGCGCAGTTGGCCGCGAAGCTCCGACTGGGCGTCGAATGGGGCGAAGAAACCCGGTCCGGTTGCCGCAGCCCAGAGCCCGAAGGAGATGATGCCGGCGGCCGGACTGGCCAGACCAGCGACGGCCGGTGCCAGTTGGCGGCCCGCAAACCGATTCTCGGTGTCTTGGCGGTTCTGCCAGAGCTCCACCGCGGCGAAGATCACCAACAATCCACCCACCGGGCGGCTGAGCCCGGCAAGCAGGCCGAAGCAGATGACGGCCAGCCATTGTTGCTTGCGCCAGGCAAGGGCGTAGAGGCTGGCGAATATCACCAGCAGCGCTTCGGTGTAGGGAGCGACCAGCACGAATGCGGTGGGGAAAAGCGACCAGACCCAGGCAGCCCGTCCGGCGAGATGATCGTCGTCGAGTTCAGCCTTCGCCAACGCGACGAGGGCGGCGGTGGCGGCGAGCGCTGCGATCCAGGTGACGGCGACCAGCGCGATGTCGGAGCGTCCGCCCGCCAGAGGGGTGAGCCAGCGGCCCAGCAGCGGGAGAAGGGGGAAGAACCGGATCGCTCCCTCGGGCGCCGAGTCGTACCCCAGGTCAGCGATGGATCGGTACCAGGAGGCGTCCCAGGACACCAGGCCCTGGTCGAGCGGGAGCGGTCGGGGATCACCCGCAACGATTGCGGCGGTCAGGAAGCCCAGCCCCACGAGAAGTCGGCTGCACACCCAAGGCACCAGCGAACTCCGAAGTCCCGCTCGCAGGCTGGCGATCACGGGACGTACCGAAAGACCGTGGCGGGCTCGAACACGTCGGGGTCGCCAGCAACCACGAGTTCGAGCGTGCGCTGCCCGGCCAGGGCGTCGCGCAGAATTTCGCACTTGCCCTCATAGGTCCGATACGTGGTGCTCATGACCAGCCATATCGTTCCGTCGCCAGCCTGTTCGAGTGTTTCGGCGGCAAAGCCCGAGGGGTCCGAGCCTCGATTGCGCTCTTCGTAGTTGCGCCAATCGACCGTGCGTGGCGAATCCCTGGCGGGAAACGTCCACAGCACGGGACCATTC
>CAZGVQ010000234.1:0-6278 GCA_964529355.1 uncultured Acidimicrobiales bacterium | reverse complement strand
TAGCGAAGCGCAGAGCGAAGGAGCGCAGCGACGAGAGCGACCAGAAATTCAGCTCAGCAGGCTGTCGACGTTTGCTTCGCCGGTTTTGTAGCGGCGGGTGATCTCGGCTTGGAGGGTGTCGATGGTGGTGAACAGCGACCTGCGGTGGTTCGAGACGCGGTGTTCGAACCCTTCGAGTCGCTCTACCAGAGCAGCAAGTGCCGATTCGTCCAGATCGACGACCGAGGAGATATCGGCGGCCGAAAGGATGGTTTCGAGTTCGTCTTCGAGCTCGACGGTGAGACCCTTGGCGGGCTTCATCTCCGAAGGCGGACGAGGGGTTCCGGTACTGGTGGGACCCTGATCGGTGAGCAGTTCGGGAAGTCGACCAATGAGCTCGGTGAGGTCTCCCTTTTCACCACCATTGCGGCGTCGGGCCAGCTCACCGCCAACGATGTCGAGACGGCCCTGGGCCATGCGACGGACGTACGACGTGCCGCTCTCGAGCTGTTGGCATTCAGCCCGCATCACGCGGATCTCGTCCATGGGACGGGCCGCAAGATCGGTCAGATAGTCGGGGACGGTAACCCGTGATAGCTCTTCCATTAATGGACTCAACGGCAGAATTCCTCCGGAGTTGAGCCTACCGAGTGTTTTTGCGATGTAGTCCGCCTTCAGCATGGGGTTACACTTTGGTCGTGGCAACCATTCGACTGTTCGCATCGGTTCGTGTCGCGGCGGGTGTCGGTTCTGACACCGTGGCGGGCTCGACGGTCGGCGAGGTCCTTCAGGCCGCCACCGAGCGGTACGGCGACGAATTCGCCGGGGTGGCGCAGACCTGCAAAGTCTGGGTCAACGGTGAGCCCGCCGAGATGGACGATGCGGTCAGCGATGCCGACGAAGTGGCCTTTCTGCCACCCGTAAGCGGCGGATGACCAACGACGAGCGTTCCGAAGACCTCGCGACGCTTCGCAAAGAATACGAAGAGCAGGGCATCGAGCTCGACCATCTGGATCCCGACCCGCTCGTGGCCTTTGGGGCATGGTTCGCCCAGGCACAGAGTGCCGGCTGCACCGAGCCCAACGCGATGGTGGTGAGCACCGTCGATGCCGAAGGATGGCCAAGCGGTCGAAACCTGTTGTTGAAGGGTCTCGAGCGGGCAGCCGACGGAGCGGGCGCCACCGACGGGTTCGTGTTCTACACCAACTACAACAGCCGAAAAGGCATCGATATCGAGTCCACCGGCAAAGCGGCACTCACCTTCAATTGGCTTCAGCTTCACCGTCAGGTGCGGGTCAGCGGCAACTGCCGACGGGTGGACGACGCCACCTCCGACGCCTATTTCGCCGTCCGACCTCGAGGGAGTCAGCTGGGCGCGTGGGCATCGGATCAGAGCAAACCGGTTGCCGACCGCAACACCATGGAAGCGCGCTTCGCCCAACTCGAAGCCGAGTGGGAGGGGCGCGAGGTCACCCGGCCGCCACACTGGGGCGGCTATCGCGTCGAGCCGTTGCGAATCGAGTTCTGGCAGGGCCGGCTGAACCGCATGCACGATCGCATCTTGTATGTGCGCGGCGCCGACGAATGGTCGAGAACTCGTCTCAACCCGTAGCGCGGTTCGAGGAAGCTATGCGGCGTCGCGGTGCTGCAGCAGGGCCACAGCATCATCGAAGTCCGCCGGACGCGCGTAGTGGTAGCCCTGTCCAAGGTCGAAGCCCGCAGCCCGGATGAACGCGTCATCTTCAGCCGTCTCGACGCCCTCGGCCAACGCGTTGATGCCCAACGAGTGGCACATCTGCGCGATCGATCGAACGATCTTTCCGGCTGCGTGATCGGTGCCGACATCGCGGATGAACAGTCGGTCGAGTTTGACCACATCGAGGGGAAGTTTGTGCAGGAGGTTGAGCGACGAGAACCCTGAACCGAAGTCATCCAACGCGAGCTTCACGCCCAATTCCTTGAGCGCATCGAGGTGCTTCAGCCCAACTTCGAAGTCGAGCATCATCGCCGACTCGGTGATCTCGAGCACGAGCCGGCTCGGTTCGAGGCCGGTTTCACCAAGGCCGTCATAGACCGAATCGATGATCTCGGTCGAGGCGAGCTGGCGGGGTGAGACGTTGACGGTCACATATGGTGTTTGACCGGTCCGCTCGGTAAACCGCATCGCGTCCTGGCAAGCCATACGAACCAGGTACGAACCAAGAGTGGTGATTCGCCCGCTCGCTTCAGCGAGTCCGATGAACCGGTCGGGCCCGAGCCGACCGTGCTCGGGGTGGTC
Organism: uncultured Acidimicrobiales bacterium; assembly: GCA_964529355.1. Lineage (GTDB taxonomy): Bacteria > Actinomycetota > Acidimicrobiia > Acidimicrobiales > SHLQ01 > CALLQB01. Next base: position 4,021 of record CAZGVQ010000234.1, on the reverse strand, counting down.
CCATCGGCACAATCCCTCGAAGCCACAGACCTCATTGGTTTCGAGCCTGATCAGCGGCTGGTACACCAACACGAACTCGGACCGCTCCAACGCTGGTGCGAAGTCGTTGTCGAGCGCCAAGCGCTCCAGCAACTGCTCGTGCATGGTGTCTTCAAAGACCGCAAAGGTGTTCTTGCCCTGATCTTTGGCCCGGTACATGGCAACGTCGGCGTGCGTGGTGAAGGTCTCGGGATCGATGCCGGTCCCTCGATCGATCGCGACGCCCACGCTCGAGGTGATGTCGAGTCGCAGGGAACCGATGTGGAACGGCTCTGAGAGAAGCTGGACCACGCGGGCGGCGAGACGGACCCCTTCGCCATCTTCCCCGGCCTGATAGTCGGCACAGATCGCAAACTCATCGCCGCCGAACCGGGCCACCAGGTCGTGTTCGCGGGTGCAGGAGCGAAGTCGATTTCCGACCTCGCGGAGCAACATGTCGCCCACCTCGTGGCCATGAGAATCGTTGATCCGCTTGAAGTCGTCGAGGTCGAGAAACACCAGAGCCGCGATGCTGTCGTGGCGTTGGGCACGGCTCAGGTTCTCGCTGAGGCGTTGGGTGAACTTGAGGCGGTTCGCCAGCCCCGTCACCGTGTCGTGATATGCCTGATGGCTGAGCTTGCTGGTGAGTTCGTTCCGCTCGGTGACATCGCGAACGATGGCGGTAAAGAAGGTCTCGCCAGCGTTTCGCCACGGGGCCAGGGAAACTTCGACGGGCACCGTGCCTTCTTGCCCAAGTGCCTGACCGCTTTTGTTCCGAACTGCCGCGGTGTCATGGTTGTTGGCATCGATCGAAGGAAAGCCTCGGATCAGCTCCGCCAGGTGGTTGGTACACAGCTCGGACTCGTGGAGGCCAAAGATGCCTTCGAGGGCTGGGTTGGTCGCGATGATCAACCCGGTCGAGTCAAGGAGCGCTATGCCATCGGTTGCCGCCTCGACGAGCGAACGATTTCGCTCTTCTGATTCGCGAAGTGATTGGAGCGTGCGGGCCTGGGTGCACGCGTAGCGGATCGTCCGGTCGAGAAGCCCGGCAGTCAAGCCGTTCTTCACCAGATAATCCGCTGCGCCTGCCTCCATCGCCGCACGGTCAACTTCCTCGTCAGCAAGACCGGTCAGAAAGATGAACGGCAGCCTGGAATTTTTGGCTCGCGCGGCCAGGAGCACCTCAAGACCGGTCTGGGCGCCAAGGCGGAAGTCGATGAGGCACACATCGAAGGAGTTGTGGCCCAGTTGGTCGAGCGCCTCGTCCTGATTGGTGGCCCACGTGAGCTCGTAGGAACCAGCAGCGTCCTCGAGGAGGTCTTCGGTGATCATGAAGTCCTCCTCATCGTCTTCGATGAGCAGGACCCTGGTGGGCGCTGCGTTAGGCGGCATGTCGTTGGCTGATTTCCTCAGAAGGCAGCTTGACGATCTGGATCCAGTACTCACCCAACGTCTTCATCGTCGCAACGAGCGCATCGAAGGTCACCGGTTTGGTGATGAAGGAGTTCACGCCGAGGTCATAGGTGGACACGATGTCGGACTCGGCCTGGCTGGTGGTGAGAACGATCACCGGGATACGACGCAGCTTGGGGTCGCTCTTGAGGTGTTCGAGCGCCTCGCGACCGTCCATGCGGGGCATGTTGAGGTCGAGGAGGATGATGTCGGGCTGCGGGGGCGGGTTGTCGGCATAGCGGCCTTCACCCCGCAGGTACTCAAGCAATTCCTCGCCGTCCTCGACCGTGTCGAGGACGTTGTTGACCCGACACTCCTCGAGAGCCTCACGGGCCATCAGGCGGTCATCGGGGTCGTCATCGGCAAGGAGAAGCCTTGCCACGGTTTCGTTCGACATTTCGGATACCTCTCAGTTACAAAATTGGTTGGGACATTCGGTATTCGGTCTGGCGGTAGTGCGGGTATTCGGTAGTACGGGTATTTGGTCTGGCGGGTATTCGGTAGTGCGGTAGTGCAGATCAGCAGGCGCCTTTGGGGAGCCAGACGCTGAACTTCGAACCTTCTCCCGGTTCGCTTTCCACCGTGATCGACCCCTCATGGCGGTCGAGAATTCGCCGGCAGATAGCAAGCCCGATCCCCGAACCCTCATAATCGGCAGTTGAGTGGAGCCGCTTGAACGGTTCGAAGACCCGTTCGGCGTAGCGCTGCTCGAAGCCGATTCCGTTGTCGCTCACCGATATGTGGTGAAAGTCGGGGTCGGTTGCGTGGTACTCCACCTCGATCGTGAGGTCCTTGACCGGCTGGCGATACTTGATCGAGTTTCCGATCAGGGTGTCGAAGAGTTGCTCGAACTGTCCGGCATCCACCGTCATGGCCGGGATGTCGTTCACGATTCGGAAACTGCCTTCCGCCTCGTCCAACGGTCGGCGATGTGACGCGACGACCTCATTGATGATGGATTCGAGACTCGTGGGTGCTGGCTTCAGCGCCGAAGATGACACTCTCGAAAACCGAAGGAGATCATGGATAAGTATCTGCATCCGTTGCGATGCATCCCGCATTCGCTGCAGGTTCTCCCGGGACTCACCGGTCAGACGGTCACCGGCCTTGGATTCAAGTCGGTCACCGAAGGCTTGGATTTTGCGGAGGGGCTCCTGGAGATCATGGGAAGCCACGTAGGCAAAGTCCTCGAGGTCACGGTTGCTTTCGACAAGCCGTGAGTTCGCAGTCTCCAGTTCCTCGCGCTGCTCGGCAACTCTTTGCAGTGCGCGGCACTTCTCGATCCCGAACGCCAACACGTGGGCGGCACGCTCGAGAAGTTGTGCTCGTCGCGGATCGATCCGCACATCGCCGATCGTGTAAAGCGCCAGGACCCCAATCGGTTCGGCCGCATGCACCGAGAAGAAGATCGCTTCCTTACAGCCCAACGCATAGACATCTCGGACCTGCTGCGCATAGCGATCGTTGAGTTCAATGTCAGGGATGTTCTCGCCGTTGAGCAGAACGGTCTCGTTGTTGAGCAACGCCAGTCCGTCGTAGGTTTCATCGAGTTCCACCGGAACTTCGACCAGCAGTTCGCGCAGACCGGCCGGCGCATTGGCCAGCAACCCATCGGGGTTCGCGTCAGTGGCACGAATGGGACACGGCTCGAGCATCCTTGTCGCAACATCGAGCTTGCGGAGCGTCAGACCCCCGCTGGCCTTCATCTGATCGAGCCGGACCAGAACCGCCTCGATCAATGCGTCTTCGTCGGAGTGGCGGTTCACCAGCTCGACGATGTCGAGGAAGATCCGCAAATCATCGGCGTTGTCGGTGCGAGTTGTATCGATCGTGCCGGTCATGAGGAAGCACCGTGCCGATCGTGCGAACCGCTGGGCACCGGCAGGTGGATAACGAAGGTTGCGCCTTCACCCGGCTCGCTATGGGCCGTAAGCCAACCTCGGTGACGGGTGACGATGCGTTTGCAAACCGACAGGCCAATGCCGGAACCGGCGTAGTCCGACGAGCCATGAAGTCGCTGGAAGGGTCGGAAGATCTTCTCGAGAAACTTGCCGTCGAATCCAATGCCGTTGTCCGACACGGTCACGACATAAAACGACCCAGTGGCGTTGGCCAACGCGACCTCGATGCGAGGAGGCACTCCTTCGGCCCGGAACTTGATTGCGTTGCCCACGAGGTTCTGAAGCAACTGCCGAAGCTGTGTTGGGCTCCCGGTCACGGTGGGCAACTCGCCGATCTTGACCGTTGCCGCCGAGTCGGCAATCGCCACCTCAAGGTCGCTCATCACATCGACCATCACCAGCTCGAGATCGACGCTTTCGTGTTCGGTGTCGCTGGTATGCACGCTCGAAAAGGTGAGCAGGTCGTTGATGAGGCGTTGCATTCGGTCGCTGGCGCTATGAATGCGGACGAGGTAGTCGACTTCGCGTTCGGAGAGTTCATCGACCGCCGAGCGCTCGAGGCGGTCGCCGAAGGAGATGATCTTGCGCAGCGGATCCTGCAAATCGCTCGATGCCATCTGGGCGAAGCTCTGAAAGTCCCGGTTGCTGGC
>CAZGVQ010000233.1:0-6294 GCA_964529355.1 uncultured Acidimicrobiales bacterium | reverse complement strand
CCAGGAGAATTTCGCAACCACCGGCAAGAGCGTGACCGTTCACCGCTGCGATTACCGGCTTGGCCCGTTCGCGCGCAACAAAGCCGCCAAAGCCGCCACGCTTGGTCGATAGGCCAGCCGAGTCGCCGCTCGCGACGGCTTTCAGGTCAGCACCAGCGCAGAACGCCGAGCCTTCGCCGGTGATGATTCCCACCCACGTGTCCTCGTCGGCCTCGAGCTCGTCGATCGCCGTTTCAATACCCGATGCCACGTCGCCGTTGACGGCGTTCCTGGCTTCTGGCCGATCGATGGTGATGACGCCGATGTGATCGGCTACCTCGTAGCGAACTGCGGACATGGTGGTTCTCCTGTACTTAGTTGTCGAGCCGGGCCGAGAGCGCCCGAGCGCTGTGGACTCCCGGATTCGATCGAAGCGCTTCGAGTACCTCGGGCGCTACGGCGTGGTCTACCGACGCAACGATCATCGCTGCTTCACCGTTGGCTGCGTGACCCAGGTGAAGATCGTCGATGTTGACCCCGATCTCTCCCATCGTCATGCCGAAATAGCCGACCATGCCAGGGAGGTCCTCGTTGCGCATGACCACCAGGTGATCGGCAACGGGGACATCGACGGTGTGATCGTCCACGTTCACCAGTCGCGGTTCTTCGTTGAGCCCGACGATGGTGGCACCGAGCGCATGCCCGCCGCCGCGCACCGTCACCACGTTGACGTAGTCGTTTGACGTGGTGGTTCGACTTGAGGAGATCTCGACGCCGGCTTCGAGCGCCACGTCGTCGGCATTCACATACGACACCGGCGTCTCACTGACGGTGGCGAGGAGTCCCTTGGTGAACGAAAGCTCAGCCAACCGATTGTCGTAGCCACCAATCTCGCCGCGGAACTCGATCTCGACCTTCTCGGGAAGGGTTTCGACCAGCGAGGTGAAGAGCCGTCCGAGTGTCTCGGCTAAGGGCACGTACGGCTTGCCAACCGAGCTCACCTCGGCGGCATCGATGTTGACCGCATGGGGTACGTAGTCGCCGGCCAGGGCCAGAACCAATTGCTCGCCAATGGTGACGCCAGCCTTGTCCTGTGCCTCGGAGGTACTGGCACCCAGATGCGGAGTGACCACCACATTGTCGAGACCAAACAGCGGCGACTCGGTGCATGGTTCGGCAGCGAACACGTCGAGTCCTGCGCCAGCGATGGTTCCGTTGGCGACGGCGACGGCCAGGTCGGCCTCGTCGATGATCCCGCCGCGGGCGACGTTGATCACCCGCAATGACGGCTTGGCCAGAGCCAGCCGTTCGGCGTTGATGAGTCCGATGGTCTCGGGGGTTCGAGCCACGTGAATGGTGATGAAGTCCGCAGAGGCCATGAGCTCGTCGAGTGGCAGCAGCTCGACGCCAAGATCCGCAGCTCGCTCGGCATTGACGTAGGGGTCATACCCCACCAGGTTCATACCAAACGCTGCTGCCCGTTGAGCCACCAGTGCACCAATTCGGCCGAGCCCAATGATGCCGAAGGTCTTCCCCACCAGCTCGACGCCGGTCCACTTCGATCGTTCCCAGCGGCCCTCCTTGAGGGCGGCGTGGGCCTGGGGAACATTTCGCGCCGAAGCGAGCAGAAGAGCCATCGTCTGCTCGGCCGCCGACACGATGTTGGATTGCGGGGCGTTGACCACCATGACCCCGTTGCCGGTGGCGGCAGTTACGTCGACGTTGTCGAGGCCCACGCCGGCACGACCAACCACGAGGAGATCGGGGGCGGCTGCGAGAACCTCGGGAGTTACCTGTGTTGCCGACCGGATAACCAGGCCATGCACCCCACTCATCGCCTCACAAAGTTCTTCGGGAGCCAGTCCCAGCTTCACCTCGACGGTGTGCCCGGCGGCTCGCAGGGTCTCGAGCCCGGCATCAGCGATTACTTCGGTAACAAGAACGTTTGCCATGTGCCGAAGGTAGCGAATTCCCGACTCATAGGCTCAACTTTACGGCCCTGCGTGTCACAAATCACGCGTGGCGAATCGGCCCTACTGAGGGATGACTCGAAACTCGATTCGACGATTCTCCGCTTTGCCGTCGCGGGTGTCGTTCGAGGCCACCGGATTGGCTTCGCCGAACCCCTGAGACTCGAGGCGATCGGCACCAATGCCTCTGGCGACCAGCTGTTGCAGCACTACTTCGGCGCGTTGTGCACTCAGCGCAAGGTTGGTGTCTTCTTCGCCATCGGAGTCGGTGTAGCCCTGCACCTCGACGCGAGCGGTGGGGAACTGTTCAAGCAGCGCGGCGACGCTGTCGATGGTGGCACCCGAGACAGGGTCGAGGTCGGCGCTGTTACTGCCGAACACGATCGGGTTCCGGACGGTCTCGCGAAGCAGACTGAGTTCGAGCTCCTCGTCCTGTTCGGTGGCCTCGGGCGGCGGCGGAAGAATGGTGTTCGGTACGACCTCGACCGTGTTGATCTGATTGTCGACCGCAACTACTCCGGGTACCGAGAACGCAACCTTCTCGGCGGCAAAACTGTCTTCGAAGGTGGGAAGTTCGCCGGTGAGCACGACCCGTCCGTCGGTCACCGCGACATCAACCTCGGAGTAGCCGGCTCGAGATTCGGCGATTCGCACTGCTTCGGCGACGTCTCCACCACCAGCAGCTGCTGCGGTTTCGTCAGGTCCCCGACTGGCCAGGAACCACATGACGAGAAGCAGGAACAGGAGCGCGAGCGCTACCCACACCCAACGCGGCATACCGCTCCGTGAGCCGCGCGGCGATGACATCCCAGCAGGCGCGAGCCTGGCGTCCCAATTCAATCCGCCTCCTCGGCTCATGTGCGTCTGCTTTCGTGGTCAGGTATCCCGACCACCCCGATCCTAACGGCTGCATCGCCCACCGAACACCTCAGCCCGATGCGGCCTCGTTGCGAATTTCAAGTTCAACCGTCGGCCCGTCGGGAGCGAATCCGAACACCCGTCCGTAGAACGCAAGCTCGGAGGTCAGAGCTGCCACGATGGTCTCGGCTCTGCGAAACCCGTGCTGCTCGCCTTCAAACTCCAGGTACGCCACCGGTACCCCACGCTGATCGAGTGCATCGACAATCATGCGGGATTGGTTGGGCGGAACCACGGCGTCTTCGGAACCCTGAAGCACGATCATCGGTGAGCTGAACCCCTCGAGATGGTTGATCGGCGAGCGAGCGTCGTAGATCTCCCGGTCCGCCGGCCATCTGCCAACCAGGTTGTCGAGGTATCGGCTCTCGAACTTATGGGTGTCCAGAGCCAACGCCGAGAGGTCGGCAACGCCGTACATATTTGCCCCGGCGGTGAAGACGTCGTGGAACGCCAGCGCGCTGAGCACGGTGAATCCGCCAGCGCTTCCGCCTCGAATGATGAGGCGATCGGCGTCGACATCGCCGCGGTCGACCAGGAACCGCGCGGCGTTGACGCAGTCTTCGACATCGGCGATTCCCCAGTTTCGGTCAAGCTTCTTTCGGTAGGCGCGGCCGAAGCCGCTGCTCCCCCGATAGTTCACGTCGACCACCGCAAACCCGCGGCTGGTCCAGAACCGGCGAGCGAGGTTGAGTTGCGATCGGGCGGCCGATGTGGGGCCGCCGTGCGCTAGGACGATGAGAGGTGGCCGCTCATCGTCGGGGCCGTTGACCGTGGGATTGGCCGGTGCGAAGTAGAGCGCGTGGGCCGTATCGGCCGAATCCTCGGGAGTAGGGCCCGTGGGAAACGAGATCACTTCTGGGGGCGGGGTGTATTCGGGCGCCAACGAGAGGTCGCGCGGCTCGCGGATAACGCGACCGTCGTAGATGACCGCGGTCTCCCTTGCCCAGGTCGAGCCCGCATAGCTCACTGCTGAGCCAGCGCAGCGAACTGCGTTGATTGCCGTGAGCTCGGGCCGATCGTCAATCGCCTCGACACCACCTTGGAAACGCGCCGCCACCACCGAACCGTCGGGATGGAACGCATAGCGAGAAAGTCCGAAAACCCAGGGCGGATAGCCGATTTCGCCCTCGACCTCAAGCACAGGCTCGTCCTGCTCGGCCGAGTACAGATACCAGAAGTCGCGATGGTCCGACAGGAAGTGCAGCACACCGTCCGGCGACCACGAGGGTTGCACGATTGCCTCGCCGGGCCCACCAGCCACCAGGCTCGGCTCGCCGACCCGCAGCTCATCTTCACCCAACAGCTCAGCCGACCAGAGCTGCGTATCGTCCCAGGGCATGTTGGGATGGTCCCAGGAGACCCAGGCCAGATGAGAACCGTCGGGTGACACGCACGGCGACCCATAAAAGTCAGAACCCTCGACCAGCGTCACGACTCGCTGTGAGCCATTGGTTGGCAAAGCGATCACCGCGTTGCTCGGCTCGCGATCCTCGTGGTGGGTTTCGCCGACGGCGATGACCCACTTTGCATCGGGGGTCACCCGAAGGTCGGCAAATCGCAAGCCTGAGGCCAGCGTTGGTTCGGGCGACAACAGCACCGGTTGACTACCCGCGCCGGGCGCGATCGATCGCATGCGTTGGTCGGCATAGTCGACATAGAACACGGTGCCGGCATGTACCCACCATGCTCCCCCGCCGTACTCGTGCACACGCGTCCGCACGTTGGCGTCGGGCGGCGTTACCTCGACCGCGCCGTCCTGGGCGGTCCAACGCATCAGTGCGGTCCGACCCCCTTCGGAAGGACGCGACTCGGCCCACCAGCACGCGTCGGATTCGGGGATCACCTCGGAGATCCCCACTGCACCCGCCACCAACATGTCGGCGGTGATGGGCGATGGCCAGGCTCCGTAGGAAACCGTGGGTGACGCAGCCTCGTGCATGTCGACGAGCTAGGCGAGCAGGTCCGCGATGCGGCCGATGCCTTCACCGAGGTCGTCGTCGCCGAGCGCAAACGAGAAGCGTGCGTATCCCGGCGAACCAAAGGCCTCGCCGGGCACAATCGCCACTTTGGCCTGGTCGAGGATGACGGCGGCCAACTCGACCGTGGACGACGGCGTGGATCCCGCGATCTCGCGACCGAGCACGCCCTCGAACGACGGGAAGGCATAGAACGCGCCCTGGGGGCTCAGCACCTCGACCCCATCGATGCCGCTGAGCAGGTTGAACATGAGTTGACGGCGACGGTCGAAGTGACCTCGCATCTCCTCGACCGCGTCGAGTGGCCCCGACACTGCAGCCAGCGCGGCCCGCTGGGCAACGTTGTTCACATTGGAGGTGGCGTGCGATTGCAGGTTGGTCGCCGCCTTGATGAGATCGGTGGGCCCGATCATCCAACCCACGCGCCAACCGGTCATCGCGAAGGTCTTGGCCACACCGTTGAGGATGACCGAGCGGTCAGCGAGTTCGGGAACGAGTTTGAGAATCGAGTGGTGCTCGTTGTCGTCGTACACGAGATGCTCATAGATCTCGTCGGTGACAACCCAGATGCCCTTGTCGAGCGCCCACTTGCCAATGGCCTCGATCTGGTCTCGTGGGTACACCGCCCCAGTGGGGTTCGAGGGCGACACAAACAGCAGCGCCTTGGTGTTCGGCGTGCTCGCAGCCTCGAGTTGGTCGACCGTTACCTGAAAGCCCGATTCGATCGTGGTGGGTACCTCGACGGTGGTGGCACCGGCAAGCGAAATCGGCTCGGGGTAGGTGGTCCAGTACGGGGTGGGAACCAGCACCTCGTCGCCCGGATTCAGGAGCGTTTCGAAGGTGTTGTAGACCGCGTGCTTTCCGCCGTTGGTGATAAGCACCTGGGCCGGATCGACTTCGACGTCGCTGTCGCGAAGCGTCTTGGCCGCAACAGCTTCTTTGAGCACCGGAAGCCCCCCTGCGGGCGAGTACTTGTGGTTGACGGGGTCATTGCACGCCGCCACTGCCGCCTCAACGATGTGGGCCGGCGTGGGGAAGTCGGGCTCGCCGGCGCCGAAGCCGATCACCGGCTCGCCCGCCGCCTTCAGCGACTTGGCCTTTGCGGTGATTGCAAGGGTTGCCGATTCGGTGATTGCACCGATTCGAGTGGAAAGCCGTTCGTTGGACATAAGGGGATTTCTTGCCTGTCTGATCAGAGATTGGAGAAAGCGGCACTGCGGTGCCCGGAGCGCACACATTCATCGAAATGCCAGTGCGCATGTTGCCACGAGTCCCCGGGCAATGCGGCATAGTAAACGGGTGACAAAAACACCAGACATTCAGATCCCGCTCGAGATCCGCCCCAAGGACGGCCGGTTCGGATCAGGCCCGTCAAAGGTCCGACCAGAAGGCATCGCTGCGCTGGTCGATGAGGCACCGCTCTACATGGGGACCAGCCACCGCCAGGCGCC
>CAZGVQ010000232.1:3417-6297 GCA_964529355.1 uncultured Acidimicrobiales bacterium | reverse complement strand
CCCATGATCGATCGATGGAGCTGGTCGACCACGGCGAGTCGGCCGGATCGGGTGCAAACAATGCGCTGCGAAGCCAGTACGTCATGCTTCTGGTGATGGTGATCTACAGCGCTTTGGGTTTGTGGCTTCTCAACAACGCATAGCGACGGCAGCGGGTCCGCGGGGTTAGCCCCAGCAGTCGCATTCGACGGTTTGGTCGAGGGCCTGCCATTTGTAGGGCGTGGGTTCTGACGCCGTGCCACAACCGCTGCACTTCACGACCCACATCTTGCCCACCTGTGCGAGCATGACGGGCAGTTCGCCCGTGGAGAGCCGCTTGGGTTTGGGTTTGGGCTTCTCGATTTTGGGTGCCTCGAGCTTGTCGACCTCGAGGTAGGACAGCTCGTCGACTTCCACCGGCGGTTCGTCGGCGAAACGCGACCAGACCTTCTCGTGGAGCGGGGTCACCGCATCCCAGTGGAGGTAGGACAGCCGGGCGTAGAGGGCTTCTTTCCCGAGGGCATCCCACAGCGCGTCGGCGTCGCCGTTGATCGCGCCTGCCCAGGCATCGAGGTCGACGTTGCGCAACAGCTCGACGGTGGCCTTGGTGAGCTTGGGGCTCGGCTCCTCCTCGTCGGCGGTGAGCGGTCCTACCCGAACCGGTTCGATGACGGTCTCGGGGCCGCTGTAGTCGAGGAATTCTTCGAGCTTCTCGAAGTCGGCGGGATGAAACACAGCTGAGGATTCCGAGATCTCTTCGATTTCGTCGAGGAAGCCGTCGCGGTCTTCGGTAGCGGTGGGGTCCTCGGCGGTATCGCGGGCGAAGATGATGACGAATCGGGCACCACTGCCCTCAGCCTTGCGTCGCAGAATTCGTCCCATGCGCTGAATCATCTGACGGCGGGTGCGGCTGGCGCTCACCACGATGCCGAGATTGGCATCGGGCACATCCACGCCTTCGTCGAGCACCCGAGGCGCGGCGACCGCGTCGAGGTTGCCGTTGCGAAGGTTCTCGAGAATCTTCTCGCGCTCGCCCTTGGGGGTTGAGCCGGTGATGACCTCGATCGACACAAACGGGTCGAGACGGTTCACGGCGTGGTTCGCTGCGCGCACGGTCTCGGTGAAGATCAGCGCGCCGGCGGCAGCCCTGATGCTGTTGGCGAAGTTGCCCAGCGCCTCGTACTTCGCGGTGCTGGTCGCGACGATTTCGCGACGCTTGGCGAACGCCTTGAGGTACTCGTTGGCCGCCCGTCCGTGCGGTCCGGCATCGTTGGTCGCCAGGTGATTGGTCGCAGCAAGAAACTCGCCGAAGTGATCGATGGGCATCCCCGGTATGGCGCGAAGCGTGCGACGGGACTCGACCAGCTTGGCCTCGGTGGTCACATAGTCCTGGCGCTCTTCTTTTGATAGCGGCACCGAGACGAACGCGACGCGTGGCTGGGCGCACACCCCATCGTTGATTGCGGCGGCGAAGCGGTATCGGAAGCACACCCCGCCAAAGAACGGCAGAAGGATCTTGTCGACGGCATCATCGGAGCGTTCGAGCGTTGCGGTCAGACCCAGGCGTTCGTTGTAATCGCCGATCAGCGAGCGGCGCAGCACGCCACCGCCGAAGCCGTGGCACTCGTCGGCAACCAGCAGGCCGCCCTCGCCTTCGGGCGGTTTCGGCTGATGGGAGGCCGCCGAATGTCGGGTCGTGATGAGGATGTCACAGTCGGGTGGCTTGTCGGTGTGGTTGTCGCCCAGGCGGCCGATTACGCAGTGGGGAAGTGTCTCGGTGAGCCGCTCGTGCCATTGCTCGATAAGTACCCGCGAGGGCACAACGATGAGAACAAAGAGCCCGCGGCGGTGCGCGTCGATGACCGCCGCCATGGCGAGGTTGGTCTTCCCGCTGCCGGTCACAGCCTCGATGACGCCGCGACGACCCACGGCAAGCCAGGCCTCAAGGGCGTCAAGCTGCCAGCGGTAGAGAAATCGAGGTGGACCCGAAACGGGGGTCGCGGAGTCAGTGGGGGAGGGGGTGTCCGAGGTGGAACTCAAGCCAACCACCGTAGCGACGCTAGGAACCAAACTTGTGCTCGGGCCGGAATTGGGGCGTTGTCTGTCTGCGGCGATTGGCTACGATCGGGCGATGCTAGGCGACGACTCGGTAACCCGGATTGCGATGTGGTCAGGTCCGCGAAACCTGTCGACGGCGCTTCTGAGAAGTTGGGAGAACCGACCCGATTCGGCCGTGATCGACGAGCCGCTCTACCCGTGGCACCTCGCCCGTACAGGCATGGACCACCCATTGCGCGAAGAGGTACTGGCCGTTGGACCCACCGACCTCGCCGACGCGATCGATCGATGTCTTGCTCCCCAACCCCCGGGGGTCACGGTGTCGTACCAGAAACATATGAGCGCCCACCTTCCGCCCGCCGGCGTGACGCCAACGGCCAGTGAGGGTTGGCTCGACCACCTGACGCACGGACTCCTTCTGCGCAATCCACTTCGGATGCTGCGGTCCTACGCCCGCAAGTGGGACGAGATGCCGTTGACCGAGACCGGGCTTCCCCAACAACTCGAGCTGTTGGACCGCGCCGTGGTGGTGGTCGACTCCGACGACATTCTCACCGACCCGCGGCGGTACCTGGCCGCGCTCTGCGATGCCTTCGAGGTGCCGTTCTGGCCCGAGATGCTGTCGTGGCCCGCAGGACGGCGAGACTCCGACGGGGTGTGGGGCCAGGTGTGGTACGACGCGGTGATCGAGTCGACCACCTTTGGCGGCCCTCCCGGACCAGCACCGCTCATCGATGACCTGCCGAGCGGCGTTCGGCCGATCGCCGAGGAAGCGTTGGAGATCCACGCAGAATTGGCCGCACATCGGCTCATGCTCTAGGGCACAAGCTCTGGCGAAGCTCT
>CAZGVQ010000232.1:0-3317 GCA_964529355.1 uncultured Acidimicrobiales bacterium | reverse complement strand
CAGAATTGGCCGCACATCGGCTCATGCTCTAGGGCACAAGCTCTGGCGAAGCTCTAGGAATCAGGGCATCCGAACTACCATTTGTAGTTATTTTGGCCTACCTTGTCACCTGTAGTGATTGTTTGCTGTTGTTATGCAGTTTCTATGCATTTCAATACCTATGAAAACGCATCTTCCCCGTTCGTTCCCCGGTTGGACACCTTTCTGTGAAACGCCTCTCGTTCTTGGTCACGCTGCTCGCGGTCATCTTGATTGCTGCTGTCACTGTTCCCGGCGGAGGCGCCAGCGCCGATGTGGATTCCGGGTCGGTCAATGCGGTGGCGGACCGAACCACCCTGCGGGCCGGTTTCGCCACCGACGTCGAGCTTTCCCTGGAGACCCAGAACCGCGGACCGGCCACCACCTGTCGTGGCCAGAACGCAACCATCATCGGCAGTGCCGGACCCGACGTGCTGGTCGGTACTCCCGGCAACGATGTCATCGTGGGCCGGGGTGGCTCCGACCGGATTGCCGGCGGCGGCGGAAACGACGTGATCTGTGCCGGCCCGGGCGACGATCGGGTCGTGGGTGGAACCGGGAACGACTACATCGACGGTGGTGTGGGTGCTGACATTCTCGAAGGCGGCGTCGGCAACGATGCGATTCTCGGGTCCAGCGGCAACGACACGCTGCGCGGCGGTGCCGGCGACGATGTTCTCCAAGGTGCCGAAGGCGTCGACGAACTCCACGGCGATACCGACTCCGATCGCCTCCTTGGCGGAAGAGGCGACGACTTCCTCGATGGTGGCTACGGTGACGACTCGCTTTCCGGCGGTTCCGGATTCGATGGCTGCCAGGACGATGCTGACGCAGTGAACTGCGAGCCGTATTGGCTGGCCTTCAAGAGCGTTGCCTCGAACTGCCCAACATCTGGCTCGAACTGGTCGGCCGGACAGATCTCCTCGGGTGGCCGGGTTATCGGTGCGTCGAATTCCTGCAAACTGGACGCTGGTGCGGCTGCGATCACCTATCGCCTCGGTCGCGACTATCGGTTCTTTTCCGCAGGCATGCATCTCGACCCCTTTGCGAGCACGGGATCCTCGCCGGTAGTGGTCACGGCAGTCGGCGACGGCGTCAATCTTCGTACGTGGCGTCTCAACACGCCTGGACAGGTGACCAACATGTCGCTCCCAACCGAGGGCGTGAACCGGCTCCAGCTGGTCTTTCAGGCGCCGAGCGGTTTCGATGGCAAAGTATCGGTGGTGACACCCGTGGGTAGCTCAGTGGCGAGGCCATCACGGCCCACCCTCAACGGACTCGCCGACAAGCTGTTGGTCGGCGTCACCGGCGAAGCGATTCCGTGGAACCTCAACGAAGCGGCCACGTTTCAGGATGCGGTCGGTCGCCAGTCCGACATCGTGCACGGGTTCGTCAACCCGCAATCGGAGGTGCCGCTCAACCAGATCCGGCAAGCCCAACAGGCAGGCCATGTGGTGATGATCACCCTTGAGCCCTTCGAGGTCGAATCGTCGTACAACCCTGCGTACAGCATCATCGTCGGCGACATCGACGATGATCTTCGTCGATGGGCCCGACAGCTCGACCGACTCGATCAGCCGGTGATGTTGCGGTTCATGCACGAGATGAACGGCAACTGGTACCCGTGGTCGGTCGGACACGGGGGCGGCGGTCGCAACTCGCCGGCGCATGTGATCAATGCCTACCGACACGCCTGGCAGATCTTCCAGGACGAAGGCGCCACCGATGTGCAGTGGGTCTGGTCGCCCAACACCGGCGCACCGGTCGGCGTGAACTACGCAAGCCTCTACCCCGGAGATCAATATGTCGACATCGTCGGCCTCGACGGCTACAACGGCGGTAGCGATCTTGGCCGCTTTGGCGGATGGAAGAGCTTCCGCGAGATCTTTGAGTCCTCGCTTGAAGAGGTGGCGCAGTTAACCGATCGTCCGGTGATCATCGCCGAGACCTCCAGCGCGGAAGGGGGCGGAGACAAAGCGGCCTGGATCTCGAACATGTTCAAGTTCCTCGAGACTCGCAGCGATGTCACGGCCCTGCTTTGGTTCCAGGTCGACAAAGCCGACCAGGGCGAAGTCGATTGGCGGTTCGACTCGTCGGGCGGATCGCGCGGAGCGTTTATCCGCGGCAGCCGCCGCGTCAACTAGCGCCCTCCGGCACTTACTCCACCGTTTGAAGAACCGGCCCTGCGGGAGCCCACCTGGGGTCGGTGGCTGCTTCGCGGAACGCGACCGCAGTTTCGGGTGAGCTGGTGATTCGCCAGTCGGTCTCTTTGTCGACGTCGAACCAGACGAATCCCAGTACCTGATCGCTCGCAGCGACTTCGTCAAGCGTGTGGGCAATCCACTCGGGCTTGAAGCCACCGCGTTCGGTGGCCCCGGTCTCGGTGATCAGTACCGGCTTGTCGGAAATCTCGGCAAGTTGTTCGAGCGTGTGGCCGAAGAGCTGATCGAAGGTGGGGTAGGCCACCGGGATCTCCGTGCCGTGACCGAAGTAGCCCACCACGCCGAGCCAGTCGACGTATTCATCGCCGGGGTAGAGCGGAGCGATCGGGGTCGAGCCTTCGAAGGTTACGTTCGGTGACCAAACCCATAGGACGTTGTCGGCTCCGGCGTCGGTGAAGCGGTCGTGGACATACCGCCACGCATCGACGTAGGCCCCTTCAGCGTTGCCGTTGCGACCTTCTGCCCACGGATACCACCAGCCGTTCATCTCATGAGCGAACCGCATCGCAACTGGTTCTCCCCAGTCGGCGAGGTTGGTTGCCCAGTCGTCGATGTACTCGTCGTACTCGCCGGCGAGGATGTTGGCCAGCGCGTACTCGGGTTGCTCGCTTCGTTGCTGGTCGATGGTGCTTTCCTGGGCGGCGTTCCAGGGCTCCCAGGAAATCAGAGGCATGGCGCCACGGTTGGCGATGCGCTCGGTGAACCACGGCTGATAGTCATCGCTCTCCCAGCCAGCGGTAACCGAGATCAGGTTGGGAAGGCGACCGGCCGAGGCGGCGAACTTGTCGAACTCGGTGTCGAGACCGCGCCGAGTGGTGACGCCGAAGACCTTCCCTTCCGGGAAGTTCGGGAAGTCGTCCAGAAACTGATACTCAAAGGGATCGTCGAGCGCGAGTTCGACCGGGCTGGCGTCCTCGCCCGACTCGGTGTCCTCGGGGGAGTCGTTTCCGGAACCGCGGTCGTCGCCGGTTCCGAGGGGCGGACCGAGGATCGGATCGCGGCCCACGAGGCGAGGAGAAGCAACGTGGAGCGCCGGTTCTGTGAGGTCGACCTCCGGTCGAACGGCGATAGCGATAA
>CAZGVQ010000231.1:0-6327 GCA_964529355.1 uncultured Acidimicrobiales bacterium | reverse complement strand
GCGTGAAGATGGGTGCGGCTTGGTTGGCGTTGTGCAACAGACCGATGTCGCTGAGGGTTCCCTGCCCGGTGAAGGACACCGATTCGAGAAGTCGGATGGCCGGTGCAAAACCGGCGAGTGCGGCCCACGCCGGACCGATGAGGCGGGTTCTCCCGAATGGCAGCGCAGCGGTCGCTGCGAGTCCCATTGCCGCCACAACGGGCGCGAGCGGCAGGTCGAAGTACGGCATGGTGACCTGGGCGGCTAGTCCGCACGCGGTAAGAACGCCTCCCACCACCGTGCCGATTTCGGTGAACACCATCGGATCTCGACGGCGCAATATCTCCGACGAAAGGATCGCCGCCGGTCCAGCGGTGAGGAGAACAACCGGCCAGGTTGCGCCACCCACAACGGCCATCGCGGCAACGTCGACCGGTATCAGCGCCGCCACCAGGACGTCGAGCGATCGGCTGGTGAATGGCGCAATCCTGCGAAGGAGGTGGGTGAATGCATAGACCACCACCGAACTGATCAGCAGGATGGTGAGGCGTTCGCCCGGATCAAAGCGATCCCAGCGGGCGCCTACCAGCGTTACCGCAGCTGTCGTGAGGAGGAACGTGCCGATTCCGGCGAGCCATTGAGGCCCGCTCAGGCGCGTAGGGCGTTGGTTGGTCGGTGCTGTTGGTTCCATGCCTCAACGATGACGTCGAGAGGCCGTGTCGGGAACTGGGGAAATCCCCCAAAACCCCCTGGGGGATGGATCGGAGACCGGATTTGTCTGCTATCACCGACGTCGTGGCCAACGTGGTGATCATCGGAGCAGGAATGAGCGGCCTTACCGCGGCTCGAGCGCTGAAGCGTGAAGGCCATGACGTTCGGCTACTCGACAAAGGCCGTGGAGTCGGTGGACGGCTGGCGACTCGACGGCTCAGCGACGGTTCAGGGGCCGAGGCGAGGATCGATCACGCTGCCCAGTTCTTCACCACCCGCTCCGACGAGTTCAAGGCACTGGTCGCGGAAGCACTTGATGTGGGCGCGGTGGAGGAGTGGTGTCGGGGGTTTGGCGACCACGACGGATACCCGCGCTACCGCGGGGCTGAAGGGATGACCAGTCTGGCCAAGTGGTTGGCCGAGGGGCTCGATATTGAGCTGGGCCACACCGTGGTCGACCTCGCCGACCACCCGGCCGACGCGTACATCCTCGCCATGCCGATTCCCCAGGCGCTCTCGATCTGCTCATTCAGTAAGCGGCTACCCCCGCCGCTGCTGCAACGAGCGTTGGCCCGGGTCGACTACCACCCCGTGCTGGCGTTGCTTGCCACCTTCGCCGAGCCGCTCTCGGTTCCCGAGCCCGGTGGGGTGCAGACACCCGATCATTCCGTGGTGACCTTCGTGGCCGACAACCAGCGAAAGGGAATCTCATCGATTCCTTCGCTTACGGTGCACGCTGGCCACCAGTGGTCCAGCGACCATTGGCTTGAGGCCGATGACGTGGTGACTGAGGCGCTGCTGGCCAACGTGTCCGAGCACACCAACGGAGCCAGCCCCACCGCCATACAACTGCAGCGGTGGCGCTATGCCGGGCCGGTTGAGCCTTGGCCGGACCCGATGGTCACCTGGGGAGGCGGCGCCGAAGGTCCGCAGATCGTTCTGGCCGGCGATGCCTTTGCCTCCTCGAAGGTCGAGGGAGCATTCCTCAGCGGCCGGGCCGCGGCGGCAGCCATCGGCTAGCTCGCCTACTCGATGCCGTGTTCGAGGGCGTAGCGGATGAGCTCCTGCTTACGGTTGAGATGCAGCTTCTTGAGGATGTTGCGCACGTGATTCTCGACCGTCTTCGGTGAGATGAACAGCTCTTCACCGATCTCGGCGTACTTGTGGCCTCGGGCCACGTACTGCAGTACTTCGCGCTCGCGTTCGGACAAGGCTTCGGCCGGTGAGCTGTCCTTGGTCATCCGTCGGAACTCTCCAAGGACCAGCGATGCCAGCGACGGCGAGAACACCGGCTCACCCTTTGCTGCGGTCCAGAGTTGTTGGCGAAGCTCGTCGGGTCCCGTCGACTTGATGAGGTAGCCAAGAGCTCCGGCGGCCACGGCATCGAGCAGATCGCGTTCGGCCTCGCTGACCGTGAAGATCACCACCGGAATCTCCTCGCCGACCTCCTTGGCCACCCGCATCCCACCGCCGTTGGGCATGTTGAGGTCAGAGATCACCAGGTCGGGCTTGGTGGAGTTGATGACCGCGATGGCCTCCTCGGCGTCACCGGCTTCTCCCACGATGGTGAAGTTGTCGCCAAGGTCGCCTTTGATGCCGGTGCGCCAGATGGGGTGGTCGTCGGCGATGACGATTCGTACGGGTCCCAGATCGCTCATGATGTTCTTCCTGGTTGAGTTGGGGATGCATCGGGGGAGGTCGACCACAGCCGCACTTCGGTTCCGCGTCCGACGCGGCTGCTGATCTCGGCCTTCCCCCCGATATCGAGAAGTCGGCCCCTGATCGATCGCGACACGCCGATGCTTTCGGTGGCCGCCGCCACGTCGAATCCTGCACCGTCGTCTTTCACCGAGCAGAAGACGTCGGTGGTCTCGCGGTCGTTGTCGTAGTCGGGCTCAGCGTAGATGGTGATCGTTTGGGCCTGGCCGTGTTTGGTCGCATTGGTGAGCGACTCACGCACCGCTCCGCCGATTGCGGCGATGACGTCGGCCGAGACGTCGGGAAGGTCCTCGGCGATCACCACCTGCACCGTGGCGTCGCTTTGTTGCTCGTGTCGTTTCGCTGCAAGACGGAGCGCAGCGGCCAGCGTGTCGGGTTCGATGGTGGCACCGGTAAGAAAGCCCCGGAGCTCGAGTTCCTGCTCGCGCGCCATCGACGCCAGATCGGTGTCGTCGGAGCGCCGTTGGATGACGGCAAGGGTCTGGAGCACGCCGTCGTGAAGGGTACGAGCCACCTCCTCGCGCGCTCGGGCGCTGGCGATGCTGCTTTCGGCCTCGCGAAGTCGACCCATCAGGTACCCGGCGGTCCAGCCAGCGGCCGACCACAGGGCCATCGAGCTTACGATCGACGCCGACCACACGCCCTCCTTGCCGGCCGGGAGTGGCACCTGGAGGTACGAAGCAATGCCCAACCACACGCCAGCCGCAATGCCCCAGCGTTTCCCGAACACGGCGCCGGCCATAACCACGCCGGCGAGGGGCCAGGCGCTGGCGAGGGTCTGGGTGTGTCGGGTGGTGCCGTAGATCAGCTCGCCGAAGGCGAGGAGCGCGCCGGCGATGATGAGTTCGATCACCACCGGTTGCACCTTGGTGACCACCGATGGTTTGGCGCGGATCATGATGCCGGCCCAGATGGTGAAGACGCCGGCGACGGCGATCAGCCCCACTGCCCAGGCAGGGTGGGCGAGTTGAAGCTCCTGGAGTCGCAAGTCCAGATCGGGGTCGGCGAGTCGGTCACCGCGTCGGTTGATGATCTCATAGGTGATGATCACGACCATCCAGAGCCACGTGACCGAGCGTCCGGCCGCGACGCCGATGAACACGCCCTTCGCCAAAGCGCTGAATGACTTTTCCTGCGGGTAGGCGGCTGCGGCGGGGGAGGGCTGGTGCTCAGCCGCGTTGGCAAGCTGACCGAGGTTGGTCGCACTGGCTGGCTGAGGAATAGTCATGGTTCGCCCGGAGCAGATCTCAGTTGGGTTGAGGAGACTGCGGTTCCAGTTTGCCGGTTTTGTTGCCGTTGCGCTTTCCGCGCTTCAGGAGTTGGTCGATCGCCAGGAGTTCGCGGTTGTGCCAGGCCCACGCGAGAACGAGGAGTCCCGAGAACGTCGCGCCAGCGAGCGACAGGACCAGTCCGGGGTCGGTGACGGCGTGGATGATGGCGGCAGGTATGGCAAACGCGGTTACCACTGCGGCTGTTGCACGCAGGGTGGCGGCACCAAACGGGTGCAGTCCGGTGGCCTTGCGAACCTGGAAGTACGGGGCGTAGTTGTTCACGAGAATGCTGGCCACCCATGCAAGCGCCGCGCCGGGCAGGCCAATGAGCGGCACCAGAACAATGGTGAGCACGATATTGGCGACGAGTGAGCCGATCTGGTTGCCCAGGTTCGTGGCGCTTCGGCCCGACATGGTGAGCACCGCCTCAACCGGTCCGGTTGCCGTGCCCAGCAGTCGACCGATCGACAGAATCGCCAACGCGGTCGCGCCGGCCCGAAACTCCTCGCCGAAGATGGCTGAGAGCGGACCCGAATAGAGCGCACTCGTCAGGTAGACGGGGAACACGCCCACCACGAGCCATGCTGTCGAGGCCTGATACAGACGTTCGGCCTTGGGCATGTCGTTACTGGCGAGGGCTTCGGAGATCTGCGGGGTCACCGTCTCGACGAGCGACTGGTTCACCATCGATGCAAGTTTCACCAACCGAGTGACGGCCGAATAGATGGCGGCCTCGCCGGGGCCGAGCAGAATACCGATGAGCAGGGTGTCCTGCCACCGAACCATCACGCGAAGGAAATCGACCCCCCACTGCGGTCGGGTGAATTTCCAGAAGCTCTGACGGGTGAGGTGGTGGTCATGCCCGGTGAGCGAGGGTCCGCGCCGAAGCTTCGCGAGCGCGATTCCGCCACCGATCATCGCGATGACGTAGGGCGCCAACCAGGCGATGGTCCAGCCAACGGCGTTCGCCCCGACAGCGAGCGCAACGAGAACTGCCAACAGCTGAAGGACCGGTCGGCCGATTCGATCGATCAGGACGGTGGGACGCACCTTCGAGAACCCGCGGGTTGCACCGAGCAGCGCAAACATGAGCGCGGCGGCGGGAAGGAACGGCGCAGCCACCCGGAGACTCTGCTCGAGCTGTGCGGGGTCGGCATCGTTGGCCAACAGGCTCGCCAGTTGCGGGGCGAACAGCAACAGCAGCCCGGCGATCAACGTACCGAGAACCGCTACGGGCAGAAGCGCCCAACGAAGGAGGTCGGGGATATCGCCACCGGTACTGGTGGCGCGAGCCTGACTGACGTAGCGGACCAGGCCGGTTGCGGTGCCCATGAGAGCAATCCGGGCCACGATGTTGAACAGCGCCACGGCAAGCAGCAGCACACCTGCTTGTTCTTTGCCGAGTTCGTTGGTGGCGATGAAGACCAGGAGAAAGCTGATCACTGCAGACAGCAGCGATCCACCAATCGACACCATGCTCTGGCGTCCGGCTTTTTTCAACCCAGAACCCATCTCCTATGCATCGGCGTTCTACGGGGTCGGGTTAATGGCTGTGGTGCACCGTCTCGGGGAAAGGCGGGACGAAAGAATTATTATCACAAACGTTTGAACTTCGGTGTTGGGTGCCGATAGATCATCGTTGCGGGAGACCGTGACAAGCCCCCCATACTGGCGGCGGTGTGTTAGGTCAGTCTGATTCGGAAGACTCGACAGTGCGTTCCCTTGCTGTCGAGTGGTGTGTCGTACGTTCCAACGACTTTCGAAGAATCATCAGCCTCTCACACCGCCGTTGGTAGTGCTCTACTTCTCTGGTTCCCCGTTCCCCGTTCCCCGGCCACGGAGGCCGCCGTTCGGGACGTTTCGACGCAGTCGAAACCCCGGCGGTGTCGGGTTAGGAAACGGTGGCCGAGGCTGCTTCGTTTACCTTTTTAATGAGGTGGTCGGCGGCTGCGCCGAGTGAGACGTGGGCCGGGGTGCCTTCGAGGGGAGCCAGTGCTTCGACTGCTTCGTCGCTGAACTGTTTTGCCACCTCAAGAGCGTGATCGATCCCGTCACCGGCTCGCACGATGTTGCGGGCCGCGTCGCGTTGATGCTCGGTCAGCGGTTCGCCCAGAATGTCGCGGAGTTCCTCGCCCCGCGGGCCTTCGAGCGTCCGGAGAACGGGAAGGGTATAGATACCCTCGACCAGATCGTTTCCGGCCGGCTTGCCGAGCTGTTCGCTCGTCGCCACCACATCGAGAATGTCGTCCACCACCTGGAAGGCCATGCCGTAGCGGTGGCCAAAGGTGGTGAGCGTGTCGATCTGATCCGACGGAAGTTGCGCCACGATGCCACCAACCCGGGCTGCGGTTGCCAGAAGTACCGCCGTCTTTCCCTCTATTGAGGTGTAGTAGTTCTTCTCGGTGCGTTTGATGTTGTACACGTCCTGCAGCTCACGGATCTGGCCTTCGCAGAGCTTGGCGATGGTGTTGGCCAACAGTCCGGCGACCTCCGTGCCGAGCGAAGCCGCGATTTCCGATGCCCGAGCGAGAAGAAAATCGCCGGCGAGAATTGCTTTGAGGTTGCCCCACCGGGCGTTGACACTCTCGACCGTGCGGCGGGTGAGGGCATCGTCCATAACGTCGTCGTGATACAGCGAACCCAGATG
>CAZGVQ010000230.1:0-6354 GCA_964529355.1 uncultured Acidimicrobiales bacterium | reverse complement strand
GCGCTCCGGCCGGCGATGGCCCACTTGAGCGAGTCGTTTGGCCCCGACGATCCGTGGCGCTCGACGAGGTGTCGACAGAGAATCTCGCCCACAAAGCTGGTGGCTCCGAACACGATGATGTCGAAAGGTCGCGCCGATTGGTTGGTCTGCATCCGCTGAGCCTATGGGTCGTTGGTTGGCCCGACCTAAGCGCCGAAGCACCTAAGAGATCGCGAGCGCCTTCTGCACCTCGGCCAGGCGGTCGGCCTCGACCCAGAACCATGCCCACTTGCCTCGTTGCTCGCGCCCCAGGATTCCCGCCTTCACAAGAATCGACAGGTGATGACTGATGGTCGGCTGCGAGCGATCG
The DNA here is from genome assembly GCA_964529355.1 of uncultured Acidimicrobiales bacterium. Classification (GTDB taxonomy): domain Bacteria; phylum Actinomycetota; class Acidimicrobiia; order Acidimicrobiales; family SHLQ01; genus CALLQB01. The sequence continues at coordinate 6,005 of CAZGVQ010000230.1, read as the reverse complement.
AGCGCTGCGGGAAAGTCACACGCACACCCCTCCCCCGCTGCCGCGATGATGTTGACAAGGCGAAGCCGAACCGGGTCGGCAAGGGCCTTGAGTGCGGCGGCGAGTTCGTCGGCTTCGGCTTCGGTAAGCCCTGCCTCGAAGAGCGGTGGACAGCAACTGGCTATTGGGTCCGAGATGGGGTCCGAGATCGCCGCAGGGGTCGGTTTCTCGGTTTTGCCAGATCGTGCCATCTGTCCATCATGCCAGAAACTTCAGATTTTCATATTGACATCTATCGATATGTTGTTATGGTGACGTTATGCGTATTCAGCTTGCCCTCAACGTCGATGACCTCGAAGAGTCGATCGACTTCTACACCAAGATGTTCAACACCCCTCCCGCCAAGATCAAGGACGGGTACGCCAACTTCGCCATCGAGAACCCGCCGCTCAAGCTGGTGCTGCTGGAGAACGTCGGCCAGGGCGGATCCCTCAACCACCTCGGTGTCGAGGTCGAGACCGCCGAGCAGGTGGCCGAGGCTGAAGCCCGCATTTCCGACACCGGCCTCGAGACCTCGGGCATCGACGACACGCTCTGCTGCTTTGCCGAGAAGACCGAGACCTGGATCTCGGGCCCCCAGACCAAATGGGAGTGGTACGTCAAGACCGGCGACGCCGACGTCTTCGAAAACGTCATCGTCTCCAGCACCAACGGAAACACCTGCTGCCCCGCCGACTAACCAGCCGAACTCCGTAAAGCAAACTCCGTAAAGTGTCTGACACTTTACGGAGTTTGCGAACCCTGGTCGGCATTTCTCGCGGGTTGCGGCGGCAACTATCGTCGGCGGAATGACATCACCGGTTGTTGGTATTGATGAAGAGCCCGTCGGCGCCTGGCTGGAGGCCAACATCGAAGGCGCTACCGGCCCCTTCAGTTACCAGCTGATCACTGGCGGGCACTCGAACATCACCATCAAGGTCACCGACGCCAATGGGGTCGAGCGGGTGCTTCGACGGCCGCCGCTCGGCGAAGTGCTGGCGACGGCCCACGACATGGGTCGCGAGCATCGCATCATCACCGGCGTCGGGAAATCATCGGTGCCGGTGCCCGATGCACTCGGCATGTGCACCGACGAGTCGGTCAACGGCGCGCCGTTCTACATCATGAACTACGTCGATGGGCTCGTCGCCGACAATCCTCGCGCCGTCGAGACCGGGATTCCTGATCACACGGCGCGGGCCGCTGCAAGCGAGGACGTGGTCAACGTGATTGCCCGACTCCATATGGTGAACCCCGACGATGTTGGCCTGGGCGAACTCGGCCGCAAAGAGGCCTACCTCGATCGACAGCTCAGGCGATGGTCGGGACAGTGGGAAAAGACAAAGACCCGCGAGATGGCCGACATGGATTGGGTGTTCTCGAAGCTGACCGAACGTAAGCCCGAACAGCGCTACACCGGCATCGTGCACGGCGACTACCGCCTCGGAAACATGCTGGTCAACCCGAACGACGGCACTGTTGCCGCGGTGCTCGACTGGGAGCTCTGCACGCTGGGCGACGTTCTGGCCGATATCGGCTACCTGCTCAACAACTGGGTGCAGCCCGGCGAGGAGTCGGTGGTCGGGGCTACCAACGCTCCGACAGCAGCGGGCGGCTTCAGTACCCGTGAACAACTTGTCGACCGATACTGCGAGCTCACCGGATTCGAGATCGACGACATCAACTACTACCGGGCGTTTCAGAACTGGCGGCTCGCGGCGATCGTCGAGGGTGTTCTTGCCAGGTATCTCAAAGGTGTCATGGCCGACGAGGATGCCGACACCAACGCGTTCCGCGAACAGGTCGACGGGTTGTGCGCGCAGGCGGTCGAGCTGCTGAGCTAGCAGCCCAACAAGAGGCCGGGACCGACCCCTCGCTATCCTTGCGAGCGTGGCCAAGAAATCTCAGAAGCTAGGGAGACCGCCGGCGTCGAGCTCTGCGGAAACGCGCGGACGCATCATCGATGTCGCCCGCAAGTGCTTTGCCGAGCTGGGCTATGAGGCCACCACCAACCGAGCGTTGGCCACCGAAGCCAACATCACCACCGGCGCGATCTACCACTACTTCGAGTCGAAGATCGACATCTTCCGTGCCGTGAACTCCGAAGCCCAGAACCGGGTCTTTGTGCGATTCCGTACCGCCGAGGCGGAGGCCGATACATTCATCGGCAAACTCGAAGCGGTACTCGAGGCCGCACACGAACTGAACCGCGAAGACCCGACGCTGGCCCAGTTCCTGGGCGCTTCGCGCATCGATAGGCAGCGAATTCCCGAGCTTGGCGAAGCGTTTGGCACGGCTGATTCGGTGGGGTTCTTTGAACGCATGGTCGACTTTGGTGTGGAGACCGGCGAGATCGACCCGAAACAGCGCGGCGACGTGCTGACGGTCATCAATACGGTCACGACCGGACTCACCGACGCTGTGTCGTCGGATCTCGACACCCACCGCCGAGCAGTCGACGGCATCAAGGCCCTGCTCGAGGGCTCGTTGCTCAACAAGCCAAAGAAGCGGCGCTAACGACCAGCCCTTATCACCTGCCGGTTGCCATCGGTCCACATGCCGATCAGCTCCCGCCGCTTGATGCGCCACCCGTCCGGGGTGCGCACCATGTCGTCGACGTAGCGGCCGGCCACGATGAACAGCGGACTGCCTTCGACGCCGTGGTAGATGTGCTGAGCCTGGAGATAACAACGGTGCGTAGCCGTGTCGCCAGCCAGGACCACCTGGTGATTCGACACGATGTGCTGACTGTCATCGAGGGGGCTCAGCGATGACGCGATCCGCTGCTTGATCGCGTCGATCCCAACCTCGGGCTCGGCCCGCATGAGAAAGGTCTGGGCGTCGGCGACAAACACGTCGTCAAGGTCGTCCCAGCGGTTCTCATCGAGCGCCCAGGTGTAGCGGATGGCGGTATCGATGATCGCCTCTCGATCGAGGAACTCCTGAAACTGCGCTTGCGGATCAGTCATAAGGCCGAAGCTACCCGGCAGAGTCGCGTTCGCCCGAAATTAACCGGCCGATTAGTATCTGGGCCTCAACAACTACAGGGGGACTCTATGGGTGCACTCGACGGGCAGGTTGCCTGCATCACCGGTGGAACGCGGGGTATCGGCCGCGCCACCGCCGAGGCGTTTCTTCGCGAAGGCGCACAGGTCGTTATCAACGGTCGCAGCGAAGAGAAGGGCGCCACGGCGCTCGCCGAAATGGGGGGCGGCGACAACGTGCACTTCATCGCCGGCGACGTGAAGAAGAAGGAGGACTGCGAGAGCCTCATCGAAGGCACCGTTGCCAAATACGGAAAGCTCGACATTCTCTTCGCGAATGCCGGCGGCGCGAGCAATCACGCCCCGGTCGCCGAGCTCACCGACGAAGCCATGGAGGACTCGCTTCTGTGGAACTTCTGGCACACGTTCTGGACGATGCGCGCCGCGCTCGGCCACATGATTCCCCAGGAGTCGGGCCGTATCATCGCCATGTCGTCGGTGGAAGGAAAGGTCGGCAAGCCCGCCATTTCTATCTACGTGGCGGCCAAGCACGCCATCAACGGTCTGGTGAAGTCGGCAGCCCAGGAGGTCGGCACGCTCGGCATCACCGTCAACTCGGTCTGCCCGGGTGCCATCGAGACCGACATCATGGCCGCCGAAGGGCCGGCCGCAGCAGAAGCCATGGGCATGACCTATGAGGGACTGCTCGATGTGTTTGCACAGGAGTCGGCCATCAAACGACTCAACGAAACCAGCGACGTTGCCGAGCTGTGTGTGCTGCTCGCCTCTGGCGCAGGTGCAGGAATCACCGGCTCGATGATTTCGATCGACGGCGGCACGTCGCCGTACTAGGGACTAGGGGAAGAGAGAACATGGGAAAGCTTGACGGAAAGGTCGCCTGCATCACGGGCGGCACACGAAGCATCGGCCGGGCGATGGCCGATTCATTTATCGCCGAGGGTGCCAAGGTTGTGGTGAACGGCCGCAACGAAGAAAAGGGCGCAGCATGCCTGACCGAAATGGACGCCGGCGACAACGCTGCGTTCTTCGCCGGCGATGCGTCGAAGCAGGAGACGGTCGAGGGGCTTATCGATTTCACCATCGAGAAGTACGGCCAGCTCGACATCTGCTGCCTCAACTCCGGTGGCGTACAGATGACGGCGCCGGTCGCTCAGATGAGCGACGAGGAGTGGCAGCTCGAACTCGACTGGAACCTCAACCAGGTGTTCTGGGGAATGCGCAAGGCGCTGAACCACATGATTCCCCGCGAGAGCGGACGGATCATGGTGACGTCGTCGGTCGAGGGAAAGCTCGGCAAGCCGGGCATCCCTGGCTATGCGGCCACCAAGCATGCGGTGAACGGTCTGGTGAAGGCGGCGGCCCAGGAAGTGGGCACGCTCGGCATTACGGTCAACTCGATCCTGCCCGGCCTCATCGAGACCGACATCGTGCGCGAGACCGGACCCGATTCGGCGGTGGCCATGGGTCTCGACGGCTACGACTCACTCATCGAGATGTTCTCGCAGGAGTCGGCCATCAAACGACCCAACAAGGTCGAGGAAGTTGCGGCAGTCGCGTTGTTCCTGGCCTCCGATGCCGCCCGAAACTTCACCGGGAACATGTTCCCCGTTGACGGCGGGACAATGCCCTACTAGCAGTGCCTAGGACCTGACATGTTTGTCTTTCAGCCCGTGCAGATCGCGTATGCGGTCGGCGATCTGCACGCGGCGGTCCATCACTGGGAGTCACGGGGCGTTGGGCCGTTTGTGTTGCGCGAACACATCGAGGTCGACAACGCCCGCGTGTTTGGTGAGCCCGGCGTGTTCGATCACTCATCGGCTTACGGCCAATGGGGCGAACTCATGGTCGAGCTGATTCACCAACACAACCCCGGAGAAGTCCCGGTAGTAGGCACATCCGGAGTACACCACGTAGCCACCTTCGTAGATGACTTTGAAGAGGCCCACGCTGCACTGATCGAAGCCGGCCACGAAGAGGTCATGTACGCAGAAGCAGGTGGAATGCCGTTCGCGTTCATGGACGCCCGAAAAGAAATGGGCCACCACCTAGAAATCTACGAAGGAACCGACCGACTACGCGCCTTCTTCGCCCAAATAAGGGCACTCAAAACTGCATAACAAGCCTGGCTCGTTATGCAGTTTTGACCGAGAGGATCTTTACTGCGCCGGTTGAGCCGTCGATTTCGATGGTGGCGCCGTCGGGGATCTTGTCGGTGGCGTCGATGACGGACACAGCGCAGGGTACGCCGAGCTCGCGGCAGACGATAGCGGCGTGACTGGCCACCGCGCCGACGTTGACCACAACACCTTCTGCGGAAAGGAATAGCGGCGTCCACGACGGATCGGTGGTGGGGGCGATCATGATGTCGCCGGGTCCAATGCGTGACGGATCGGACGGATCGAGAATGACCCGTGCGATTCCGGTGACCACTCCGGGAGAACCGGCGGTGCCCTGAAGCACATCGCCGGATTCGGCCAGCACCTTTTCGCCGCTGTTGCGCGCCGCCCACTCCGAGATTGGCGGAACGCCATCTTCGAGCTTGACGATGTAGGGCGGTTCAAGAGTGATGAGCGTGTCAAACAAGGCCTTGCGCTCGTCGATGGTTGCGGTCATCGACGAGCCATCGGCGACGAAGTCGTCGAGTTCTGAGTCCATCAGCATGAAGACCTTGTAGGGATCGTCGATGGCCCCGGCTTCCACCATGCGATGGCCCAGCTCGAGCAGCGACAGCTTGCCCTCGTGGATCAGACGGATGCAGGCGTTCTTGCCCCGCTCACGAAGCTGAAAGAACAGCGTCGCCGAGCTCATGCCAGCCGCGAGCGTTCCATGGGCTTCGGCGTCGCCCTCGACCATACCGAGGAGCTCCGCCGCAAGACTCTCGCGCTCGGCAGCTGCGGACTCCTTGGCGGCGCCCGGCGCCTTCGCGTCGTCCTGGAGTCGCATCCGCTCGATCATTCCGAGTGCCAATGAGGGGTTGGTGGT
>CAZGVQ010000229.1:0-6361 GCA_964529355.1 uncultured Acidimicrobiales bacterium | reverse complement strand
TGAGTACGTAGAACATCACATCAGCGGCGGCCGGCGACTCGACGCCAAACTCGATGGGGCGGGTGTAGAGGAGCGAGGCGGCGGAGAAGGCAGCGGTGCGTGACAGCCCGAAGTTGGTCCAGCGATCCCATTCGGGTTTGAAGTGATCGGTGGCCTTCATCTCCATGAACGTGGCGAAGGCTTCGTTGAGCCAGATGCCCTCCCACCAGGCCATGGTGACCAGATCGCCGAACCACATATGGGCCAGTTCGTGAGAGACGACATCGGTGATGCGTTGCAGCTCGGGTTGGGTGGCGGTGTCGGGGTCGACGATGAGGAGGACCTCGCGGAATGTGATGCAGCCGAGGTTCTCCATGGCGCCGAAGGCGAAGTCGGGGATGGCGATCATGTCGATCTTGTCACCGGGGTAGGCGATGCCGTAGTAGTCGGTGAAGTAGGCCAGCGCAGATGCGGCGGATTCCAGCGCAAACGACGTGAGGTGCCCCTGACCCGGACGGTGCACCACGCTCACGGGAACGCCGTCGACATCGATGGGGGTGGTCTGTTCGAGGGGGCCCACCACAAACGCCACCAGGTAGGTGGACATCTTCATGGTGGTTGCATAGGTACGAGCGATCTTGCCGCTGTCGGTGGGCGCCGAGGAGACCTCGGCGCTATTGGCGATCGCGAGAAACTCGGGTTCGACCACCAGCGTCACATCGAAGGTGGCCTTGAAATCCGGCTCGTCGAAGCAGGGGAAAGCGCGTCGGGCGTCGGTGGACTGAAACTGCGTGGTGGCGATGGTTCGATCGTTACCGTCATCGTCGGTGAAGGTGCTGCGGTAGAAGCCATGGAGTTGGTCGTTGAGTGTTCCCGCGAACGCGACCTCGATGGTGACCGGTCCCGCCGCGACCGGTGCAGCCACGTCGAGGGTCAATCGCTGAAGGTCATCGTCGAGCGCTGCAGTGGCGGTCTGCGACGATCCGTCCGACGTAACCGTCGCCGACTCGATCTCGAGTTCGATGGAGTTCAGGACGACCTGGGTCGTTTCGACAGCCACGTCGGCAGCGATGATGACCGTGCCGATGAACGAGGCGTCGTCGAGGTCGGGTTCGAGCCGAATTTGGTAGTTGTTGGGGCTGACGTTGCGGGAGAGGCGATACGGATTGGTCACCCTCGGATCTTATGCGCCCTTAGTGCTGGCGTTGCCTAGTTGTGGGTGCTTTACTTGTCGCAGGCGGGCACGGCGGGTGCATGCCACAACCACAAGGCGGGAACCATGTGGCAACAACTTCATCGACTTTTTCGACGTCGGGCGATGCACGTGACCGAGCCTGGTCAGTCTGCGCCGGTGGACCCTGGCTGGGCCGAACGGCCAACGTCGTCGACGGACGACCGCGCGTGGGTCGTGTATGACTCCGGGCCTGGAAACGACGGTGAGTTCGCGAACGCGATTGCGCAAGGTCGCCAGGCTGGGTACGCCCAGCTTGGCTAGCGAGTCCCCCTAGGCCAACTCGTGTTTGCTCGCCAGCTCGGCGAGCGACACGAGGGGTCTTGGCCCAAGATGGCTGATGCACTCGGACGCAGCGAGTGAGCCGAGCTTGCCGGCGGTCTCGAGGTCGCGGCCAGCCGCGAGCCCGTAGAGTACGCCTGCTGCGTAGAGATCGCCGGCGCCCGTGGTGTCGACGACATCGTCGACGGGAAACGCGGGGATCTCGATGCGGTCGCCACCCGACAGGATGAGCGATCCAGCGGCACCGCGGGTGAGGCACACCAGATCGCAGTCGGCCGCTGCCTGGGTGGCGGCGGCGTCGAAATCGTCGGTCTGGTACAGCGAGAGAATCTCGTCCTCGTTGCCAAAGAGAATGTCGACCGAGTCGGCCATCAGTGCCCGGAAGTCGTCGCGGTGACGATCGACGCAGAACCCGTCGGAGAGGGTGAGCGACACCTTCTTGCCAGCTGCCGCGGCGGTAGCCATGGCCAGCCGGATCGCGGCCTTCGCCGGAGGTGCGTCGTACAGATAGCCCTCGCAGTAAAGGATCGATGGCGAGGCAACCAGGTCGAGATCGATGTCTTCCTCGCGGAGGTCGGCCGACACGCCGAGAAAGGTGTTCATCGTGCGCTCGGCGTCGGGCGTGACCACGATCATGCTTCGGGCGGTGGGTTCGCCTTTGGTGGACAAGGGCATATCGAAGGTGACGCCGGCGGCCCGAATGTCCTCACGGAAGGTTTCGCCCAGTGAGTCCTGGCTCACCTTGCCGATATAGGCAGCGTCGCCGCCAAGGGACGCCACGCCGACGATGGTGTTGGCCGCCGAACCGCCGCCGACTTCGGTTGGGGTGGGAAGTACGTCGTAGAGCTCGATAGCCCTCGCCGTGTCGATCAGGGTCATCGCCCCCTTTTCAAGACCATGCTCGGTGACAAAGGACTCATCGACGTTCGCAATGACATCGACGATCGCGTTTCCTACTCCAACTACATCCATACGCCAAGGCTAGATCGACGGGTCGATCAAGCAAGATTTGGCGCCCCATCCTTCCGCCCTTGACCTTTCGATAATAATCATTATCATGACCTTATGGCAGACGACACAAAGGCCCGGCTGCTCGATGCCGCCGTCGAAGTCTTTAGCGAGAAGGGCTACGAAGGCGCGGGCGTGGCCGAGATCGCTCGTCGGGCCGACCTCACCACGGGTGCCATCTACAGCCAATACCGCGGCAAGGCCGATCTCCTGCTTGAAGCGCTCACGATGCGGATTCCCGATGAGCTCGAGCGGCTGTTGTCCAGCAGCGATGCACCCATCGATGTGCCGTCGATTCTCTCGCTTCTCGGATCTGAGGTTCTCGAAACCAACGACGGCGACGGCCTCATGCTCGAAACCTTTGCCGCAGCGCGGCGCGACCCGGGCATCGGCGACAGCCTCCGACACCGTCTCGAAGATCAGGAACGCCGATTCGCCAAACTGATCGATGAGGCAAAGAACGACGGCCTTTTCGACCCGGCGCTCGATACCGCAGCCGTGGTGAGTCTGTGCCACTCGATCGGACTCGGCATGTTTCTTGCCCGGGTCACCGGACTCCCCATGCCCGATCCCGACAGCTGGCAGGCAGTCATCGACCGCGTCATCGCCAGCGCAGCACCCTGAATCAATTCATTCGCTCCCTTCTCATCTATCTGACCTATCTGACCTACTTAGCGAGGACCACCAAATGACTGCAACTGAACCCCGTACCGACTGGGACGACTACAACAATGTCGACCGCATCATGGATGTGGCCGAGGCCGACATGGCCAACCCCGACGGGTTGATTCACGCCGTGCAGGACAATGCCGATGCGATCTTCACCTGGAAGTACGACAAGGGCGAGCGGGCCAAACTCAACAAGCTCTACGAGAAGGCCAAGACCGCTCAGTGGAACGGCGAGACCGACCTCGACTGGTCGATCGACGTCGACCCCACCCAGGTCATCACCGCCGATGATCCCGGCATCGTCGGCTGGTTCCGCAACAACCCCGATTCGCCGCTGTACAAGATCGACGACAAAGGCTGGGAGCAGGTCCGCACCGAGGGTGTCAATTGGCGGCTGAGCCAGTTCATGCATGGCGAGCAGGGTGCACTGCTCTGCACCGCCAAGCTGGTCGAGACCGTGCCTTGGATCGACGCCAAGTACTACGCAGCCACCCAGGTGGTCGACGAAGCACGCCACGTCGAGGTCTTCGCGAAGTACATCAACGAGAAGCTCGACGGCGAGTACCCCATCAACCCGCACCTGCGGATGCTGCTCGACGACATCATCAACGACAGCCGATGGGATGTCACCTACCTCGGCATGCAGATCATGGTCGAGGGCCTGGCCCTTGCCGCCTTCGGCTTCATGCACGCACTCACCGAGGAGCCGCTGCTCAAGAAGCTGCTGCGGTATGTGATGAGCGACGAGGCCCGCCACGTTGCCTTTGGTGTGCTCAGCCTGCAGGAGGTCTACGAGGGCCTCGGCCAGGCCGAGATTCTCGAGCGTCAGGAGTTCGCGTTCGAGTCGGCGCTGCGCATGCGCGACCGGTTCCTGCAGCAGGAAGTGTGGGAGCGCATGGACATCGACGTGCGGTCGATGGTGCAACTGCAGCTCGACCAGCCCAACGAGCAGAAAGAGTTCCAGCGGTTGCTGTTCAGCAAGATCGTGCCGAACTGCAAGAAGCTGGGCCTGCTCGATGCTGGTGATGGCTGGCTCCGCGATCGGTTCACCGACATCGGCGTTATCCAGTTCGAAGACATGACCGACACCACCGAGGAATTCCTCGAGTTCGATGCGGTAAGCCAGGATCGCGAAGCGGCCGCCGGCTGATTGCCTAGTGGGCGCCCCGGCATCCCAGGACGGCCGGGACGGTCCGAACCAGGATCTTGAGGTCGCCTGAAATCGAGTAGTCGGACACGTAGCGGTTGTCGTAGTCGCAGCGCTCCGGGTAGCCGACGCTGCTGCGCCCTTCGACCTGCCACAAGCCGGTGATGCCCGGGGTCGCGTAGACGTACGCGTCGCTTTGGCGTGATTCCACAAGCTCGTCCGGCACCACCGGTCGCGGGCCGACCAGACTCATCTCGCCCCGGAGCACGCTGAAGAGCTGGGGTAGCTCATCGAGGCTCGACTTGCGCAGGAAACCGCCAAGTCGGGTGACCCGTGGATCGTTCGACTCGGGAAACTTGTAGTCGTTTGCACGATAGATGGCGAGCAGCTCCGGGTCGGAGGCAAGCCGCGCTTCGGCATCGGTGTGCATCGAGCGAAACTTCCACATGGTGAAGGGCTTGGCGTTGCGTCCGATCCGGGACTGTTGAAACAACACCGGGCCACTTGACTCAAGGGCGATAGCAATCGCCACGATTGCCATGATCGGCGCGAGCACCAGCAGCAGCGTGGCGGCACCCAAAACATCGATGCCCCGCTTCACCTGCAGTCGCCAACCGCAGTAGCGGCTCGTTTCGGGAAGCGTCCACGAGCTGCGGAACGGTTCCTGCACCGGCTCCTCAGGCTGCTCTTCGAGCTGCCTCTCAACGACGAGGTCGGTGGGTTCAGGAATGACGACCAGATCGTCGACGATCAGATCGTCGACCTCCAGGTCATCTGCTCGGTCGAGAATGCTGTTTTTCGGTACTAGCTCGGCCACTGGTCATTTCCCCCGCTCGTGTGCCTGTGCCGGTCCTTCGGAACAAAAACCGGTGGTTTGAGCGCTTGTCCTCAGCTGCGGTGAATATGGGCCGAAGGGACCAGTGATGATCCACGGTTTGGGGCCGGATAGTTCGGTCGATTGTCATGAAAAGCCAGCTCATGAGGGTCAAACGTCGCGCTCGCTTTCGGGGCCGTTCCGAACGCTCGGGATCGTCGCTTCGGTCGCCGCGGCAACCTCATCGGGGGTCCAGCCAACCGGCATCGATTGGTACGATTTTCTGTTGCTAACCGGCATGGCGGTGGCACTGTCCTGGTTTGCCCGGTCGACTCCCACCATCGTCTGGGCCATCGCCGCAGCGGCGGCGGTTCTCACCTCCGGCGTTGTTGGTCTCGCCGGATGGCTCCTGCTGTCCGCGTCGACGATCGTCGCGTGGCGCCGCCACGGACCGTTCGCGACCCGGCCGCCCTCGGAGTTTCATGAGCTGCTGGTCGCTTCGGCCAGCGTGGGTGCCGCGGCATCGCTGTTGCGGCTCCAAGACGTGCTCGTCGGCTACTCCTCGGCGGGAGTCGTCACCGTCGTGCTCATCGTGTCGGCCGCCGTCGGGCTCCCGCGTGTAACCCCGCGTGCCCGTCGGACGGTGCGCGTCGGCTCGACCGTCCTGTGTCTGGCCGCGGTCGTGGTGACCATCGGTACGTGGTCGTCGGTGAGGACCCTCCGTGACGATGCCTCCGATGCCGCGGCAGCAGCTCGCCAAGGCGTCGATCTGCTTCGTTCGGGAGACTCCGACGCAGCGTTCTCGAGTTTCGAACAGGCCGAGGAAGGCCTGCACGGGATCGACAGTGTTCTCGGCGGAACCTGGCCCACCCTCGCCCTCGGTGTGCCGCTGGTCAGTCAGAACGTCCAGGCTGCGCAAGCGACCACCTCGACCGCGACCCGACTGGCATCGGCAAGTCGGACGCTCGTCGATTCGGCGAGCCTCGAGGCGCTCCTCGTCGATGGATCGGTCGACCTGGCGCAGGTTGAGGAGATCCGCCAGGCGATGCTCGATGTCGAACGGGCGTTGGCCACCGGCTCGGCCGGCCTCGGCGAGGTCGACAGCGCATGGATCGCCCCTCCGCTTCGGGCCGAGATGCAGAAGTTCTCGGCTGAAGTCGGGCGCGCCGACGACATCCTCTCAACCGTCGACCAGCTCACTGCAGTGCTGCCTGCGCTTTTGGGTGTGGGT
>CAZGVQ010000228.1:2599-6367 GCA_964529355.1 uncultured Acidimicrobiales bacterium | reverse complement strand
TCACTACCCCACTTCCCCAAATATGACTGCATTCCGGGCCTCCCGCCGCCTCCTTTTTGCCGCCACTGCTGTGCTTGCCCTTTTGGCCGCACTGCTCGTCCCAACCCCCCTCTCTCCGACACCGGTCGCCGAGGCCGGAGTCGGCGATGGCATCCATGGATGTGACTTCAGCCGTTCGAGCAAGCGCATCGTCAAGGTCGCTAATGACCAGCAGATGAAGCGGGCCATCGAAAACCGACAGGCCGGCGACCGCATCCTCGTCACCAACAGCAAGAACTACGCGCCGCTGCCGATCATGCAGGGCCGTGGCGGCTGGGAAGGCAACTGGATCACCATCGCGGCGAAGCCCGGACAGTCGCCCAAGATCGAGGGCAAGGCCTGGGCCGCGGTCGACATTCGAGAGCCCTATATCCAGGTGTGCGGCTTCGAAGTATGGGGTCGCTCCAACGCCACCAACTGGAACGACACGACTCGAGCCGGAATCTCCATCGGCGCAACGCACCATGTGCGCATCGCCGACAACTTCGTGCACAACTTCTCGCTGAGCGGCATCAACGTCAACTTCTCAAACAACATCGATATCTCTGGCAACACCGTGAAGTGGAACTCGTTCTGGGGCATCGAGCAGGGCTCGGGTATCTCGATCTTCCATCCCGACGACAGCATCGGCAGCTTCGACAGTCGCGAAGGCAAATACCAGATTCGCATTACCGGCAACATCGTGTCGGGCAACGCCAACCGCCGGGTCAGCGACCGGTACCGAGACGACAACGGCAACTTCGCGGCAACCGACGGCAACGGCATCATTCTCGACGACTTCGAACAGATTCAGATTCCGGCCAACCGTCGCAACGCGTATGACGGCTGGGCACTCGTCGCCAACAACGTGGTGTACAAGAACGGCGGCCGGGGTATCCATGCCGGACCCACCGGTGGACGCCGCATCCACATCGTCAACAACACCGCCTACCACAACCTGCAAACCGTGCGTGAAGGCTACGTGAACTACGACAACTTCGGCCGGGGCGAGATCACGATGTTCGGAACCCAGTTCCAGACCTCGTGGGAGATGCGACTCATCAACAACATCGCCATCGTCGACCCCAACCTCAAGGCCGACTGGGCCAACGTGATGGCGTTCTATCGCGGCAACATTCCCGACTGGACGATTGTGTCGCACCACAACAGCTTCGACGGACGCACGGTGAAGGGCACCTTCAACTATCCGGGCCTCGCCAACTCCGAAGAAACCCACCAGCTCGGCAACGGGTCCGAACGCAATGCCAACCCGCCGTTCGTGGCCCCGAACCGGGGCAACTTCCGGCTCACCAACAACTGGATCACCGGCAGTAACGCGCTGAACGCCTCACTCAACTGGGTTGATCTCGACGGCCGCAACCGTCCATCGGGTCGACGCCAGGAGCGCGGAGCGTATGAGTACCGCACGAGGTACTAAAGTCCGGGCATGTCCGATACTGCTGAACCCGAATCAACTCCTCCTGTCGAACGCCCTGAGGTAATCGAACCGTCGACCGACGTCGACACCCCCGATGCCCCCGACGAAGCGGTCTCGAGTCCGGCCAAGGTCATGCGACTCGGCACGATGATGAAGCAGCTTCTCGAAGAGGTTCGAGCCGCCGATCTCGACGAGGCCAGCCGCGACCGCATGCGCGACATCTATGAGACTTCGGTCGGCGAACTCGGCTCGTCGCTCTCGCCCGACCTCCGCGAAGAGCTCAGCCGCCTCGCGCTACCTTTCACCGACGACGATGTCCCCAGCACCGGGGAGCTGCAGGTGGCCCAAGCGCAGCTAGTGGGCTGGCTCGAGGGCCTCGTGCAAGGCATCCAGGCCACCATGTACGCCCAACAGCTCATGGCCCAACAACAGTTCGCCCAGATGCGAGGCCAACTCCAGCCAGGACAGCAGGGCGCCGGAGGCCCAGGGGGCCCAGGAATGCCACCGGGCCAAGCACCAGGCGGAGCCCAAGCAGACGTCAACGACCGCCCAGGCACCTACCTGTAACCGCTAGGCATCGAGAGAGAGCCGAGCGCGACGCGACAACCTGGAGGCCGAGACCCGCGGCCTGCGTGGCCGGGGAACGCTTGGCGGGGTTTCAGCTATCGCCAACCAGCAAGCAGCGGCACGTACATTTCTGCGGGAGTAAACGAACCGTGGCGGCCCTTCAGGGTGATTGGGACGTTGTCCTTTTGGTCGACGAAGACGTGGTTGCCTTTGGCCACCACGGCGACATCGCCGAGCCGCTCGAGCGATGCTGGCGCGACGGTTGGGCCGAACCACCCCTCGGCGAGCACCTCGTCGATCGTGTGCACCCAGGCCTCTTCGGACAGGGCGTCGCGAACCATCGCGGCCACGTGCTGAGCGTCGCCGTCCCGCACGTGCAACCACCGGAATCGGGCCTCACCGGATTGGCGAAGGATACGGTCGTTGACCTCACGAGGGAGCTCGGTTGACGACCCGGTGCAATCCACCTGGCCATGGTCGGCGGTCACCAGAAGTACGGCGCCTCGGGGCAGGATATTGAGAACGTCATCGATGAGCCGATCCACCAGTCGAAGTTCAGCGTCGTAGTGCTTGCCGAAGCCGAATTCGTGTGCAATCCGGTCGATCCCGTCGTAGTAGGCGTACACAAAGGGTTCACCCGCTCGGAGTTCGCGTTCGATCTCAACCGCGATGCCCGAGAAGGTGCGGTACCCCACAAACCGGCCGGTGCGAAGGTGCGCAGTGGTGAACCCGGTCCTCGCAAACTCCCCCTTGGTGATCACCGGTGGCCGCTGGTCGTCGAACACCGAACAAGGCTGAAACTCGGCCGGATCAATGCTCTTTCGGGCATCGCCACTGCCGGTGGTCCACCGCAGCGAGTTCAGCGTCTCGCCCTGCACGTTGATGCGGTAGCCGACCACCCCGTGTTCACCGGGCGCGCATCCGGTGGAGATCGACGTCAGTGCCGCCGCCGTAGTGGTTGGGACAACCGAGGTGATGGCGCCACCCTCCATCTGCGACAACGTGGGTGCCACGCGTGGGCGTTCGCCCAGTTGCTCCCAGCCGAGTGCGTCAACCACGAGCAGAACGACCTGTGAGGCGTCACGGGCGATGTCAGGAATCCACTCGGGCCATTGGTTGGTGGTTCCCAGCAGTGCGGGCGTCAGGTTCGACAGACACGCGCCGTCGTAGCTCGGTAGAACACGTTCCACCCCACTACACTCCCACATAGGCCAGCCCTTGAGCGGGTCGACCCACTGATCCCCGATCGCACGACTTCTTCGAAGGGCCTCATGACCACAAGCACCCGCATGCAAAGCGCAGCTGGCTCGTGAAGGTCTCCACCCGAGGCGATTACGCCAGTCGGGCGCTGTTGTCGCTGGCACTTCATGACGAGGGTGTTCCCACCTCGGTTCGCGACGTTGCGACCCGAACCGGCCTCCCGCAGCCATACCTCGAACAGATTCTGCTGGCGCTGAAGGGCGCAGGCTTGGTCCGTTCCAAGCGAGGGGTCGGCGGTGGCTACATTCTGGCCCACGATCCAGCCGATATTCGGCTCTCCGAGATCGTCCGTGCGGTCGATGGTCCGATCGTTGCCGGTGACTTCAGCGAACCCCACACCGATGGGGCCTGCAACCACGAGGGCCAGTGCGTTCTCCTGTCGATCTGGTCCGACGCGGGCGCAAAGATGCGTGAGTACCTCGACTCCTACACCCTTGCCGATATCGCAGCGATGGCCGCTGGCAAGGCCGACTGGCCCAACTAGC
>CAZGVQ010000228.1:0-2499 GCA_964529355.1 uncultured Acidimicrobiales bacterium | reverse complement strand
GCCGACTGGCCCAACTAGCCCTCAGGCCGAGTCGTCCCGCTCGTCCAACTGCCCGAGCACACCGGCCAGATCGTCCGGGAGCTCGGCGGTTGCCGACACTTCCTCGCCGGTCACCGGGTGGGTGAAGCGCAACTGCCAGGCGTGAAGAAACGGCCGGTCAAGGCCGTCGATGACGGTGCCGTTTCCGTATTGGGTATCGCCCAGCACGGGATGGCCGATCGACCGCAGATGCACGCGGATCTGATGGGTTCTTCCGGTATCGAGGTCACAGATCACCTCGGTCGCGGGCACGGGAAGGTCGAAGCGCCGGGCAACCGAGTACCGGGTTCGGGCCTCACGACCGGTTGGGAGCACCGTCATACGACTCGGGTCGCGGTTCGAGCGGCCGATCGGTGCGTCGATGAGTCCTTCGTCGGCGCTGAGGCGGCCCGAGACGAGCGCTCGATAGCGCCTCGCCGCGCTGTGCTCGCGCATCTGCGTCACCAGCCCGTCGTAGGCGTCCGAGGTGCGCGCTACCACCAAAAGACCGCTGGTGCCTTTGTCGAGCCGATGCACGATTCCGGGTCGATCGGGTTCCCCGACGTCGACGATCGAGGGATAGGCCGCAACCAGTCCGTTCACCAGCGTCGAATCAGGGTTCCCTGAACCCGGGTGAACGATGAGGCCGGGCGGCTTGTTGACCACCAGCACATGGTCGTCGTGGTACACGACATCGACGTCGATCGATGGATCTGGAGCGACGACGATCTCGATCGATTCGGCAACCGGAAAGCCAAGCTCGTCGTCGGTAGCCACTTTCACCGACCGCGAGGTCAGCACGGTGCCATTCAGGGTCACCGAACCATCTTTGATCTGCGCGGCCACCCACGACCGGCTCTCGGCGGTAATCATGGCCACCACCCGGTCGACCCGCTCCCCGGCCAGGGCCTCAGGAACGATTTCTGTCCGGCGCTGCGCGCCACTCACAGGTCGGGGTTTCTTACCAGCAGCACCATCATCGAGATCACGCCGACCACGATTCCCATGTCGGCAACGTTAAAGACCGGCCACCAGCCCAGGTCGATGAAATCCACCACAAACCCGCGGAGGAAACCATCGTCGCCTCGCCGAAACAGTCGATCAACAACATTGCCCAAGGCACCGCCGATGATGAGGCCGGAGACAAAGCTCACCGGCCGGTGTTGCTGCGTATGCGCAAACCTCAACAGCCAGATCGAAACGATGATGGCGGCAACCCCAAAGAGAGGTCCGAGCGCGGCACCGGTGCTAAATGCCGCGCCCGGATTGAAGTGCAGGTTGAATCGGGCACCAAGCACCAAATCGATGGTGTTGCCGTCCGCCAGTTCGTTTACCGCCCAACTCTTGCTGAGCTGGTCGGCCACCAGGAGCACGACGGTAATAACCGCAACGACAAGGAGTTCGCTGCGAGTGCGCGGTGTGGTCGTGGTGGCGTTGTCGTCGGAACCGGCACCGGGCTCCGCGTCGACGTGTGTGCTAGCGCCGTCCGAGTCCCATGGCTTTGTACTCGACCCGCTCGAGGGCCCAAGGGATTGCTCGGAGTCGTTCTTTGGGGATTGGGAGTCCGGAGTGGATGCAGACGCCATAGGTTCCGTCTTTGATTCGGGCAAGAGCTTGATCGATCTGGTCGACCGAATGGCGAGCTTGCGCACTGAGCGCCAGATCGCGTTCACGTTCAACGGCAAGGGTATCGCCCTCGCCAGATTCCTCATCGAACTGTACGTCGCCGGGCTCGCGATCTTCCATCAGCGAGTCAGCTTCAGCCTTGAGCGTCTCGGCGGAATGCACATACTTCGCGCGTTCTTCGTGAAGAAGTGCTTCCATCTCATCGAGGAACTTCTTGTCGAATTTCGATTTCGCCGGCTTCTTCTTTGCCGTCTTGGGGGACACTTTGCTTGCGGTCGCCTTCTTGGCCGGAGCCTTTTTGGTGGTCTTGGCTGCGGTTTTCTTTGCCGCTGCCTTCTTGGCTGGAGCCTTTTTGGTGGTCTTGGCTGCGGCCTTTTTGGCGGTCTTCTTCGCCGCGGTCTTCTTTGCCGCTGCCTTCTTGGTGCTCTTGGCTGGAGCTTTCTTCGCGGCGGTCTTCTTTGCCTTCGATGGTGTCGATTTTTTCGAAGCCATTCCTAAAGTCCCTTCAGATCACTGTCGCTTTGAGTCGCAACCGCTTCAAAAAACCGCTGCCAGTGAACCCGCCGGATTATACGGCCCAAATGGAAGAATGCGCGGATCCCAGTGAAAAGTTGTCACTGCACCGTAATGTCCTTTTGAACAGAACGTGTGCGACCTGACTACCGCTGACGACCGAATCGGCGCGTCGGGCCATCGCTGTCGTCGTCAAAGAAGGCAACGAGCGCTGGATCGTCGTCGGTTTCGCCGCTGTCTTCAGAAACCGCGCGACGCAGCTCTTCGAGAAAGGCATCACCGGTAGGCTCATCGGCAGCTTCTGCAGAATCGACTGTTTCGACTGTTTCGACTGTTTCGACC
>CAZGVQ010000227.1:0-6372 GCA_964529355.1 uncultured Acidimicrobiales bacterium | reverse complement strand
GTGGTGGGAGTTGTGGTGGGAGTGGTGGTGGGGGGTGTCGTCGACGGTGGCGTGGTGGTCGTCGGCACCGTGGTTGAAGGAACCGTGGTGGGCCCGGACGGAGCTTGCGTGGTTGTCGTGACCGGTGCGGCATCCGTGGTGAACGTGACCGATGCGTTCGCGGTGCAGCCATTGCCATCGGTACTGGTGGCGGCAATGTTGACGTTGTACTGGGTGCTGGGCGCCAGGCCGGTTATCTGGCGGCTGAGCGACGAACCCTGGTTCGTAACCGAAGCCGAGCCAGCGCCGGGGGACCAGGTAAGCCCGAACGTTGCTGGACCGCTCATCTGCGCTCCGATGGTCGCCGAGTTCGGGCCGATACCGCTGGCGGTCGGCGTCGCCGAAAAGCCGAACGCCACACACGGATCGGTGCCACCCGAGGTGGTGAACGACAACGGTGCGGTGAGGGTTTCGCCGCAGGCGCTTTGAACCGTGATGGATCCGGCGTAGGACGTTCCGGCAACCAACCCACTGATCTGGTGGTTGTGCTGGCCAAAGAAGACGCCCTGATTCGTTCCGCCGCCGGCGTGGGCCGGGCTCCAGCTCATCTGATGGGTAGTGTCTTCGCTGGCCCGAAACTGGATCGTTACCGAGCTGTCGCCCATCACGCTCTGGAAGGGTTGCTCGATCCAGGTAAGAGCATCACATTGCCCGCCATCGCCACCTCCACAGTTCGTTGCGGAGGTTGCCTGCACCAACGTGGTTGGGCCGTACTCGGTGCCGGCCGCCGAGGTCGCGGTGATGCTGAACGTGTAGTTCGTATCGGGCGACAACCCGTTGATGGTCGACTCGTGCGTGGAGCGCGGGAAGCCCTGGTTGGCCGCACCGCCAGCGTCGGCGGGCGTCCAGGTGATGAGATCCGAAGTGTTCTCGGGGGTCACGAATCGGATGGTTATGGAGGTACAGGTGAGCCCGGTGACCTGCGGGGCCGAGGTCCAGTCGGGTCCTGGGACCGGGCCAGAACCACTGGTCTGGAAGCTGATGGTCGCGGTATCGCGGTTGCCCTCCGAATCGACGATCACGATCGTGGCCGTGTAGCTGGTACCCGGGTTGAGCGACGGGGTCCACGTACCCAGCAGCGCAGCGTGATCGGTCCAGCAGTTGACCGTGGCATCCGGGAAACCAATGGCCACATGCGATCCGCTGTCACTGCCGTCGTCGGCAACGTAGTTGTAGCGGGCGGTCGTGCAGATGTTGCTGGTGAAGCTCACCGTGGCTTCGGTTCCGGTGAGTTCACCGACCCGGAGATCGCTGATCTGGGGCAAATCTGGCGTAGCTTCGTCCGCCTCGATGGTGATGTTCACCGGGGTGGAGCTGGTGCCACACTCGTTTCGAATCCGGTACCGCAGGATTGTCGATCCAGCGGTCGTCGGCGCCACAAACACAACGGCGTCGCCGGCAGCGGTAACCGTCGTTGTACCTTCGCCCGACAGCACACGGGTGTCGCGAATCTCGAGCAACTCACCATTGTCGTTCGCGAGCACGTCGAGGGTGACTGCATCGCCAGCCGTGACGGTGAAGGTGTCGGTGACCGCCTCGACGATGCATTCCGCCGACACGACCGCACCAAACTGACCAGCGGTGCTCTCGGTGCCGTCGCTCGCCGACCAATTGACCAAGGCGTCACCGGCGGCGGTCCCTTCGATCGAGATTCCACCCGGTATCGGACTGACCTCGACCGGCCCGGTTGAACGACCGAGGTCGAAGGAGAGAGCATCGTCGTCGGGATCGGACGCATGATCCTCAAACTGCACTTCGATCACCTCGCCGACCTCGAGCTCGAACACACCATCTCTGGTGACGGGCGGGCGATTCCCTTCGATGGTGATGGTGACGTCCGCCGACGCCTGTTGGCCGTTCGCGTCCTCGGCGGTGTAGCTGAAGCCGCCGGCGCCCCGAACGTCATCAGCCACGAATTCGACGCGATTTCCCAGCAGTGTGGCGACCCCGTTTGTCGCCGGGGTGATCGACGCCACGACAAGGTCGGAGCCGTCGTCGTTTGCGAGCAGCGATGCCAGCGGAATCCTCAGTCGCTGCGACGATGCCACCTCAAAGGCGTCGGGTCGGACGATCGGTACAAGCGGTACTTCGGTCGATGTCACCCGGAATCGAACCGTGCCGACAGCCGACGACTCATCGTCGGAGAGCGTGTACAGGATTGTCTCGGTTCCTGCAGAGTCCGAGGCGGTGAACGCCAGGTTGTTGCCGCTTACCTCAACTCGTGGGTCATCGGAATCAACCACCAGATTCTCTTTGGGGCAGTCATAGATTGCCGGAGTCACCACATCGACGACGACGGTCTCACCTGCCTCGATATCGAACACCAGCGTCGCCGCGGTGGGTGTTGTGCAGGTCTCGACCTCCGGAATGTCGGCGGTGACATTGACGATCACCGTGCCCGTGTCGGTGCCGCCACTGCCGTCCTGCACCACATAGTCAAACGCCTGGGGACCTACGTCTCCGTCGATTGGTGTGAAGACGACCGATCGACCACCGCCATCGATGGTTACCCGGTCATCGTTGACCGATCGAACCTCCAGGTTGGCCCGATCGCCGGGATCAGGGTCGGTGTCGTTCAGCAGAACTGCGATGGTGACCGGCTCGCCAGCCGTGGTCGATGCGCGATCGTCGACCGCGCGTGGGGGACGGTTCTCGACCTGCTCTTCGTCCACCCGAACCCGCACGTCAGCCGAGTCAACGTCTCCGTCGGCATCGGCGATGGTGTAGGAGAACCGCAGGGCACCGGTAAAGGAGAACGAGGGAACCAGACGAATTGCGCCGGTTGAAAGGATCTCGGCGCGGCCGCCCGTTTCCGGCTGGGTGACGTCGATGATGGTCAGCTCGCCACCCTCGGGGTCAACGTCGTTGGCGAGCACGTCGATGAAGCCTGGTTCGCCAACGGTGGTGATGGACGAGTCGTCGCGGGCAATCGGAGGCTTGTTGGGCGTTTCTGAGCTCACGATCGCCACGCTGACGATGGCGTCGGCGCGGGCACCGTCGGCGTCTTCGATGGTGTAGGAGGCCGAAATGGTTCCGGCGTCGTCCAACCCGGCGACAACCTCAATCAGCTGATCGGGGCGCACGACAAGCGACCCGATCTCCGGAGAACCTACGGCGATGATCGTCAGCTCATCGCCATCGGGGTCGATGTCATTGGCAAGCACGTCGAGGACGGTGGAACTTCCGACCTCGACCTGAGCCAAATCGACTTCGGCGATAGGCGGAACGTTCTGCCGCTCGCTGATCAGCACGGTGATCACCGCCGTGGCCTGCTGCCCCCGCCCGTCGTCGACCTCATAGGTGACGATGCCGGTACCCGACGCATCGTCGGAGGCCGTGATCTCAATCGAACTGCGATCGATAACCCGAACGGTGAGTTCGGGGTCATCGGTCGATGCGCTCACCAGGCCGATGACATCTCCGTCGGGGTCAAAGTCGTTGGTCAGGGCGGCGACCGCCCCGGACCCGCCCGGCCGGAGAAGCAGCGAGTCGTCCACCAGGATCGGAGGCCGGTTACTCGAGCTGCGTTCGGTGACCTCGACGCGAATCAGCCCGCTGTCCTCGCCGCCAGCGCGATCGATGACGACATAGGGAACCTCGATGGTTCCGAGGAATCCCGGCGCGGGCGACATCACGACAGAGCTATCGGAAAGCAGCTCGAAGGAGGCCGAATCGGCCGGCTCGACGACACCCAACTCGAGGATCTCCAGCGAATCGCCATCGGGATCCGAGTCATTCACCAACGGTCCGAACGCAATCGGTACGTCGATCAGGGTGGAGACGAAATCGTTGACGGCCTCGGGCGGCCGGTTATCTTCGCCAGCGGGCAACGCAGTGACGACCAACGTGCCCGAGGACGTATCGGTGCCGTCGCTGACCTCGTACTCGACTTCGGTTTCGCCCGACGACAGCGCCGTGACCGTTACCAACCCGTCCGAGGTGAAGCTGGCGACGATCGGGTCTTCTTCGTCGATCTGAACCGACGTGAGAACCAATGCGTCGCCCTCGGCGTCCAGATCGTTGTACAGCACATCGAACAACAGAGGCGCGTCGACGGTGGTGTCGGCGAAATCGTCGACCGCTACCGGAGCAGTGTTGGCAACTTTGGTTTCAATACTGACCCGAAGGACAGCGAGGTTGCTGAGAGCCAGGCCATCGGTTGCCCGATACGACAGCGAGATGGTCGTGGGTCTGGTCTGGGGCTCGATGAATACCCGTTGGTCGCTGAGCAACGCGATGCCCTCAGGTGGGTTCTCGAGCACCACACCCAGCACGTCGCCGTCGGGTTCCAGGTCGTTGGCCAGCACGCTCACGATGCCGCTTCGACCAACGGCCACCACGGCCTCGTCGTCGCGGGCAATGGGTGGTTCGTTCACGCCATCGTCGAACACCTGACCGCGCCCGAGCCCGCCAACACCATCGCCTTCAGAGGCTGAGGCGGGTCCGAGTTCCTCATCGTCAGCACCTTCGCCCGGGCCAGAGTCACCGATTCCGGCGCCCTGAGTTTCGGGCCAGTTCTCGACCAGCACCTGATCGCCTTCCAGCGGTACATAGGCGTACAGGTCGGTGCCAGGATCGTCGAGCCAGACCCGATCATTCACCAGCCTCAGCCGCGGCTCGGCAGGCTGAGAGACGACTGGCCAAGCCACACGCTCGCCGCCGCATATGCGCACCGTCTCGTTGAGATCGACCGCATAGGTAAACACGCAACCACGGTGGGCTACAGGCGGGAGAAGCCTTGTCCCAAGATTGTCCTCGAGGACGATGACTCGCCCGGTTTCGCGATCGATCTCGACCACTTCGCCATTTTCGGTGACCGCGAAGAGCACATCGCTGAACCGGCCGGGCTGTTGAAGCGTCGGGTTCAACAGCCGCCGGTCCAGAGGAATCGTTGCCGCGCTGATACCGCTGAAATCCACAAGGTCATCACCCGCGATTCCCACAGCGCGCTGGCCCACGGCGGTGAGCGCGTCGAGGTCGGACGCGAGATCAAATTCGCGCTCTCCGCCATCGACATCGACGCTGATGAGCGAATCTGCGGCCACATGCACGGCACCGTCGAGGCCCACTACCGCTTCGATAGACCGATCGAAGGAAAAGGTTGGTGGCTGCTCGCCGAGCTGCATCGACTCATCGAGTTCGCTGATGGGCAGGCGCCAGACCCGTCCGCTTTCCCGGTCGAACACACCCACGATGCCCTGGCCGGCGTTCACGTCGACACCGGCAGGCAGCGCGATGTTCACGTCGGTGAGCTGAAGTCGGGCGGTGTCTACCGGTACCAAACCTCCGTTGAGGTGGGCCAGCACGAATCCCGGCGCCTGGACGACGTCGACGTTGCCGCCACCGCTTCCAACATCGATTCGCGCGTCGACCTCAAAGACCTCGCCGTTCACATGGGCCAGATCACCACGTTCCTGGTTGACCAGCCAGGCGCCACCATCGTTGAGGAACAGGTCGGTGCGAGCGAAACCATCAGCCCGCACGGCTGCGAAAACAGCCCAGCCCAGCACCACGAGGAGCAACGCAGTAGCGAGCCCGCTAAGTGCGGTTCTGCGGTCGAGCACGATGGAGGAGAACCTCAGTTCGGTCCAGGGGGTAGGGATGCCGTCGTAACAACCCCACAGTAGATGGTGTGCCCAGTTGATCAATTTCGGGCCAGGATCGACATGGGGATGGGTCCCCATCCGCTCCCGGGCTTCGGAACCGGGTCGTCACTGCGAAATGAAATAGGATTCTGAAATGGTATTCCCCGTTCGCGTGATCGTCGGCCCCGGACTTGTGGCTCGCAACGCGAACTTTGTCGCTGCTGCTCCGGGCACAGCCGACAGCCTCGCTGCCTTTGAGATCGATCGGCTCCTCGGCGAGTACGAACCCGGCGAAGAAGGTTGGGCGAACCTGGTCAGACGGCTGGCCACGACAATCATCGAGGCTGGGTTTCTGGACCATCCGCCGATCGCCGCGTGTGAGGTGCACGACTCCTGGCTCCGTGTGTTCGTCTTCGGAAGCACCCAACTCGAATTGTTGATGGACGACGGCGAACTGGTGACCCTCGATGGCAGCTCGACCTCAACGTGGATCGACCGCAAGATCGACGCAAAGGTCGTGCAGGTCGTTGCCGGCTCGGATCCCGGTGACCTTCTCGGCTCACTCACCAAAGGTGTGGTGCCCGGCTCCGGATTCGTCGCCGCGATCGACGCGAATGCGGCAGCTGGCGCACTGCCACCGCCACTAGCGGTTCCCGATCCCATCCCCGAAGCGCCGCGATCACCTTTCGTCGACTCCGAGACAACGATCGAGCCAGCCACCGCCTACAACCCCAAACCCAAGCTCGAC
>CAZGVQ010000226.1:3641-6392 GCA_964529355.1 uncultured Acidimicrobiales bacterium | reverse complement strand
GGTTTCCTAAACCGTGTGCGCAGGTTCGATTCCTGCCGGGGGCACAACTGGGTGACCGAGTCACCCCTAGCTGTTGCGGCTTGGTACCACCAGCGTTCCGGCGAGGGCATCATCGATGGCCTGCTGCCCGAAGTGAAGGCCGCATTCGTAGGTTCCAAACATGAACTCGGTGTTGGCGCCGGTGTCGAGTCCCTTTTGGATTCCCTCACCTATTGCGAAGTCTTCATCGAACACGGTGCGCACGACGTCGTAGTTGGCCCGCCAGTAGCGCTCGGCTTTGTCGTTTTCCGGCGCGTCGGCGATGAGCATCATGCATTGGAAGACACACTGTCCCGGCCCGGTGGGAATGATCGTGTGCACGTACACGTGATCGGTCATCACCTGAATGAAGTTGGCGGGGAACAAGAAATTCTGCGTCATGAAGTTGGATCGATACTCCCAATCGTCTTCAGGCTGCTCGCGCAGGTCGAGCATTTTTGGAAGCGGCACACAGTGGCGCACATGGGGGCCGTAGTTGATGTGGACGCTCCGGTTGTCGAGGTAGTTCGAACACGCGGTGTCCCGGTGCGCCGAACAAAAATGGTACGACTCTTGGAATCCTTCAGCGGCAATGCGCCAACTCATGTTGCGGTCGAGCGACCACTTCTCGAAGACCACGTGGTTCCCGAGATCGAGTCCGGCCAGTTGCTCCTCCATCGGCGCGACCCATGCGGCGAGGTCGATCTCGTCGTCGGTGGGTGATGGCACAACCCAAATGAGGCCAAACCGTTCGAACGCCGGAAGCTCAACAAGGCCTCGTGATGAGCGGTCGACCGAGTCGAACCCCACCGGCTGAGGCATGCCGCGCAACGATCCGTTGAGGTCGTAAGTCCACGCGTGATACGGGCAGGTGAAGGAGCGTGATTGCCCGCACGGCTCACCTTCGACCCTTGCGCCGCGATGGCGACAGACGTTGAGAAACGCGTTCACCTCACCGTCCTGGTTCCGGGTGACGAGTATCGGTACGCCGAGGTCGTCGTGAGTGAAAAAGGAACCCGGCTCACTCAGGTCGGAACGGTGTCCGATGATCACCGGAAAATTGCGAAACAACACGTCGATCTCGCGGGCCAGCTGATCGGGGTCGGCGTAGTTCGTGACCGGATTCTCCATGACCTGCGGCAACATGTGGGTCGTCTTGCGATCGTCGAGGTCGAGGATCTCGCGAATGACCTCGCGTTCCTCGGTGCTGATTCCGGTGCTCGCCATATCTCCACACCGTAGCGACGTTGGTGCCAAGGCTTCACATGCAGTTGCGTGGTTCGGTGATGGCTAGGTTGGGCGGCGATGGGTAGCGAAGAAGCGCAACGGGTTCGCGTCGGCATCGGGCTTTCACCCGATCTCATTCGGCTCGGCCGCTCCCGCCTCGGGGAGATGGTGAACCAGATCAATGCGAGCGCGATCGATCACGTTGTCGTCACCGACCACGTGGCTTTCCGCGGTGGCCGCGGTCAGGACGGGCTCTCGACATTGCACTACCTCGCAGGCCTTGGACTCGAGCGTCCGCTGCACACGGGAGTGTTGATACTGCCGATTCGTCATCCAACGCTGGTTGCACGGCAGCTGCTCGATCTCGCCGACGTGCATCCGTTCGGTGTGGTGGCGGGTGTGGGTCTCGGTGGTGACGATCCGGCGGAGTACTCGATGGTTGGGATGCAGGCTCGGGGCTTGGGAAGCCGCATGGACGAAGCGGTCGATCTGCTTGTTGATCTGCTCGGCGAACGCGAGGCAATAGATCGCGACGGGCTCTACGGGGCGTCCGGGCCCGGACTTCGTCGGGGCGACGGCGAGCGGGTGCAGGTCCTGGTCGGCGGGCGGGTGGATGCATCGCATCGCCGAGCGGCGCTGGCCGACGGTTGGCTGGCCGCCTTTTGTTCGCCATCGCGGTTCGGCGCCGGCGGTGAACAGGTACGAGCACTCTCACCATCGGCGACCCTCGGCTACCAAGCCTGGATTGGCGTTGGCCCCGATGGTCGCGAGCAAGCCGACGCGCAGATCCAACGCTTCTACGGTGTCGACCCCAGGGCCTTCGAGCGATACGTCCCTGTCGGCGAGACAAGTACCCTCGTCGAACACTTTCAGGCCTACGTCGATAGCGGGGCCCAGGTCCTGAACCTCTTCCCCGCCGGCGAGCCGGAACTCGGCATCAGTGTCGTAGCGACGGTAGCGGAAGCGTTTGAATGAGCACCGAAGGATCCCCAGGGTTTGCCTGGGGACCCTTCGATGTTCTCGATTGACCGACCCTGGCTAGCTCAGCTCGAGGACCTGGGGGACGTAGGTCACGACGACGTGGCCGTCGTCGTGCTCAAGCGTCCAGTCGCTGTCAGTGGCCGACCGTGCCGACAGGCACACCCGAACCGTATTGACACCCTCGTTCACCGAGAAGGCATCGACCATGTTGAGCGACCGCCATTGTCGGGTGTCTTGTGATGAGTTGGCCGCGCCGTCAGAAAATGATCCTGAGCAGCCTGTATTGACCGTCAACCATCCGTTGACCCAGAACCTGTTATCCGACGAGAGGTCGTTTGAAAGGTAGTTGAACGATCCCGCAACGCTGACCTGACCCGCCTCTTCGACGGTGAACTTGCGCTCGATCACCGTGTACGTGCTTTGCGAAGTCTCCTGGGAAGTACTGGTTTGGCCGCCTGGGTTGCTTGCCTTGCCGACCGCTCCGGCCGGAGCAGAATCTCCCTTGTCTCCCTTGTCTCCCTTGTC
>CAZGVQ010000226.1:0-3541 GCA_964529355.1 uncultured Acidimicrobiales bacterium | reverse complement strand
CCCTTGTCGCCCTTGTCGCCAGTCGCTCCCGTGGGACCGGCTTCGCCATCGACGCCCGCAGCGCCTCGCGGCCCCGTCGCACCCTGCAAGCCCGTCGGGCCAGTGGCTCCGGTCTTCCCTCGCTTGCCCCGCTTGTGAAATGTGACCACGGTGTCACCCGAATCGCAGGTTGACGTTGGCGATGTGCCCGCTCCGAACTTGTCGAGTTCGCCCGACTCGCTCATGCAGCCTGTAACCCTTGTTGGCCTCTTGGTCGTCACCTGTGCGGCTGCAAGGCCGGCACTGAGCATCGCGACGATTACCACCACTGCAAATAGTGCCTTCTTCATTTCTCTCTCCTGTTTCGTTGAGTACCTAACGAACAAAACCACGAAGCCAAGAAGCTGTCTGTCCGCCACAACACGGCCAAAACGTGTTTCTCCTTACACATTCTCGGTGCACATTTCTCGGTACACAGGTAGCGCTGCACGCTCCGGCAGAACCACGTACCGTGAGAGCCATGGCATCGTTGGTCATCGAGAACGATCGGCTCATCGTCAAGCTCTCCGCATGGGAGAAGCTGGGCGCGCTGCGAAAGGACGACGTTTCGGTCGCTCTATCCAACATCGTGTCGGTGGAAAGAGTCGACGATGCCCGCGACGGAATCCGTGGACTTCGCTCACCGGGTACCGGCGTGCCGGGAGTCGTCGCTCTTGGCACCTGGCGTACCCGTCACACGGTGGACTTTGTCGCGACATCGCGCAAAGCTTCTGGCTATCTCGTAGAGCTGCAGGACGAGCGCTTCGATCGTCTTGTCATTGCCTCCGAGCCGCTGCCAGAACTCGACCACCTGATCTGACCCATGAAGAAATCACTCTCCGAACTACTCCTGCCCCTTCCGTGGCCGCGTGCCCGCGAGCGTGCCGAGGCAATGACCAGGTTCGCTCAGGTAGAGGGAAACGTCGTTCCGACCTTCACCGAAATCTCTTCCCGGTTTGAGCATCAACGCGAACCGGGCAAGGCGTTCCCGGCGCTTGAAGTCGTCGCGGTCGACGTCACCCGCAGCGGCACTCCCGCCATCCTGATCTCGGGCGGCGCTGGTCAACACAACGCCGCGATCATGGTCAGAAACGGAACCACGCGCGACGTTGCCTACGACGTCGGCCTCGAGGGTCTCGCGGACCGGGCCGTGTATGGCATCGCGGTCGCCGATATCGACAACGACGGCGAAGACGAAATCATCATGGCCGAACACACCGGCATCGTCGTGTACTCCCGACAGCCGGGCGAGATGCGATATGAGCGCTCGACCCTCGACGTCGACCTGCCCGATCGTGCCCTCCCACTCAGCCTGACCTTTGGCGACACCCGTGGCAACGGCAGTCTCGACATGTACGTGACCACGTTTATCGAGCCGAAGTTTCTCATCCCGGGCAACTACAACAATCCCGACGTGCGCGTCGACAATGTGTTCTTTCAGAATGACGGCTACGGCACCTTCACCGAGCGGACGGAAGAGTCGGGGCTGGCGTTCCATCAGAACGGCTACGACGCTCGCTTCATCGACTTCACCGGCGATGGTTTTCCCGACCTGGTGGCCGCCTTCAACACCGACCGCCCACGTCTCTGGGGCAACAACGGCGATGGCACGTTCACCGAAAAACCACTGCCTGGCGGCTACGGGTTCTGGATGGGGCTGGCCGTGGGCGACACCACCGGCAATGGCCTACCCGACATCTTCCTGGCCAATGTCGGCAAGTCGATACCGGCCATGGTTCTCCATCGCGACCTTCGAGATGATCAGCAGGTCGACCCTTTCTCGATTCACCTTCGCAACGACGGCGACTACAACTTCACCAACGTCACCGAACAGACCAAAGCAACCAGCGAAGCGTTTGCTTGGGGAGCGCTGTTTGCCGACTTCACCAACAACGGCCGCCTCGACCTGGTTATCACCGAGAACTTTCGGGCCTACCCACTCGGGCTCGAGGTGCTGTTCCCAACCGGGGGCAAGCTCCTTCTGCAAGACCAGGACGGCACCTTCCACCGCGGCGAGGCAGCAGCGGGAGTGAGAAACTTCCACTGGGGCTACCGGCCGATCGCCGCCGACCTCACCGGAAGCGGCACGCAAGATCTCGTCATCGCCAATGTCAGTGGCCCGCTACGAATCTTCCTCAACGACCTGTAGCAGTGCGGGAAGTGGCTGGCTGTGCACGATGGTCAACCGTTGCACTGCTCGCGTGAGCGCGACATAGAGAAGGCGGAGACCGGTGAGCTCTTCCGGGTACAGGTTGGCGAAGTCCGACGGCTCGACCACCACGACCACGTCGAACTCGAGTCCCTTCACGACCGCAGCATCGACCACCGACAAGGTCGCGCCGAGGGTTTCGGATTCTCGGGTGTCCACCGGGTCTGCGCCCGCCTCGCGTAACCCGGCCATGACCGCGTCGACGAGCGGTGAAGGAACAATGACACCGGTCGTCTGAAACTCGCCCACTAGTTCGGTGGCGGCTGCGACGGTCGCCGCGATCAGGTCGTCGCCACCAACCGGGCGAATATCGGGCCCGGGTCCGCCGTGGCGAACCGAGGTCGATGGCGTGATCTGCGGCGCGGTTACCGGCAGCAGCTGATTGGCGAAGTCGAGCAGCGGTCCAGGAACCCGGTAGCCCACCGTGAGCTCAGCGGTGCGTACGTTCGTCTTCGTCGTGTCGATTCCCAAGGCATCGATGACGTCATCCCAACTCGACTGGGCGGACGGTGCGGTGGCCTGGGCGATATCGCCAAGGATCGTGAGCGACCCTTTGCGGGCCCGGCGCCCGACCACCCGCAGCGCCATCGCGCTCAGATCCTGAGCCTCATCGACCACCACATGGCCATACTGCGTGGTGACGCCGCCGCTCAACGCCTGCGCCTCATCGAGTAGCGCCAGGTCGGCCTCGGTCCATTGCTCGTCGCTGCCCTTCTTTGCCGCCTTGCGGTAGAGCAGTTCGCGCTCGGCGTCGGAGAGGACGTTTGCGCTCGCACGATTCAGCAACGCCTTGTTGCCCAACGTCGACTGCACAAGCGAAACCGCACCAAAGGTTGGCCAGCATCGACCCACCAGCTTCTTCAACGCATCGCCCGAACGCAGCGCCCCAACGGCCTCGTCGACCTGCAACTCTTCGATCTCGCGATCGAGCAGGTGCTGCTTGGCCTCGCGCAACAGCACCTGAGAGAACACCACCCGAGCGCTGTTGAGCGGAAGCTTGCGGGCCAGCGCGGTCTTTTGCGCCATGGCGATCTGCTCGGGCAAAAGCGTCACCGACCGCGCACCAACCGGTAGCCGCTGCTCTTCATCGGGAACCTTGAGCCGGTCGAGCGCTGCCGCCTCGATCACCTCCGCCATCCGCACATCGCCCTTGAGGACGTGGGTTTCCACATCGTCAACGCTGCGCACCCGGTACTTCACATCGAGCAACGACCGAACGGTGGCCTGGGTAACCGCAGTCTCGCCGAGCGAAGGCAAAACGTTGCCCACGTAGCGCAGGAACATACGGTTCGGGCCAACCACCAGCACCCGATC
>CAZGVQ010000225.1:0-6394 GCA_964529355.1 uncultured Acidimicrobiales bacterium | reverse complement strand
AGGAACGGCAGTTCACGCCATGCGTTGATGTTGACCATGTAGCGCACGAACGCATCCTCATCGGATTTCACGTTCGTACGAGCCTCAAGTTCGTCGGCGAGTGTCAGGTACTCCCGAAATGCCGAATCGATGGCGTCCAGATCCCACGCTGATCGCACCATTTCTTCAAGCGGCGTCGATCCCACATGCTGGGACTTCCACAGCTCGACGTGCCGGGAGAGCCCCGATCGTTCCAACGCTCGCTCGGTTTCGCTGAGGATGGCAGCCGGGGCAAGCATCAACCCACCCGCTAGCTGCCCGAAACCAAGATTCTGCAGCCGGGTCCTGATCTGATAGCGGATACTCCGCTCGCTCTCGGGCACCGTGAACGCAGCGATAATCCAAGAAGAATCATCGAGGTGGTCGGGCAGGCCTTTCAAGATTCGCGACGTGCCATCTTCGAACCAATTCTCGGCAGGCTCGGTGAGCGCATAGCCACGGACCCGCCCCCGGGCTGTCGCGAGAAGCTCGTCCTGGGTCTTCATTCGGGACAACGCAGCGCGGCCCGATGATTCCGAGACACCGAGGCTCCCGATCAGCTCGAGCAGATCTGCAACAGCGATCCAGCCGCCGAAGTCGCGCACGAACGAACCGAACACATCAAGGATCCAGTCGCGCGGGCCCGGGATGTCCCGTCCGGAGCGAACGAACTCGGTGGCTTCGCTCAACGTTTCTCTGCCTCGTTTCTATGCCTCGGTACCGAGGTAGGCGGCACGAACGGTCGGATCGGCGAGGACCTCACTCGGCGTGCCTGCGGTGAGGACCATTCCCTGATCCAGACAATACAAGCGATCGCAGACGCCGGTGATGAAACCAAGGTCGTGGTCGATCACGATGACCCCGGCACCGGTGAGTGCAGCGATATGGCGAACATCCTTGGTCATTTGCAGCGATTCTGTCTCATTCATGCCGCTCGTTGGTTCGTCGAGCAGAAGAAAGCTTGGACGTGCGGCGGCGGCGCGAGCCAGTTCGAGTCGGCGAGCTGTTCCGTAGTCGAGTTCGTTGGCACGTCGATCCCGGTCTTTCCAGATTCCAGCGGCCACGAGAAGCTCCTCTGTTGACAGTGTCTTCTCGACCTTCTCGGCTCCGCCTCGTAGAGCTGCAACAGCGACGTTCTCGCGGACGGTCAGAGTATCGAACAGCCGCAAATTCTGAAAAGTTCTTGCGGCTCCCCGTCGAGCGATTTCGTGGGTGGGGAGTCCCGAGAGGTCCTCATCTCCGATGAAGAACCGGCCCTCGGTGGGGGCGACAACGCCGGTAAGCACGTTGAGAAGCGTTGTCTTTCCAGCACCGTTCGGGCCAATGATTCCGGTTACCTCAGAACGTCTTGCCTCAAGGTTCACCTCGGAAAGCGCCTGGAAGCCTCCAAAGCGAACCGACACCCCATCGACTGCGAGCCGGTCGGGCCCGCGCATGTCGGCGGGGTCGCGGGCCGGCGCCTCGGCGTCTCCTTCGGTACTTCGCCGCCACCGGGAGAACAGCACGTCATCGAGTTCCCAGTTCACCAACAACCCCTTCGGGCGCAGGATCATGAACAACAGCATCGCCAGACCGAGGAACAGTTTGGACAGCCCGGGGCGGAAAATGATGTCGAGCGTGTCGACGCTCGGACCCGCCAGGTATCGGGTGAACTCGGTTCCGATGGTGATAACACCAACGCCGAGCACCGCTCCGGTCACGCTGTTGCGACCACCGACAATGAGCATCGTGAGCGTGAGTAGCGTGAAGTCAAAGAAGAAGAACCGAGGAGTGATGCTGCCGAGTTCGTACACCCGAAGCGATGCACCAATCGCTACCACGATGATGGAAACGAGGAGAGCGATGGTCTGATGGACTTCAGGATTGTGGCCGACCGCGCGGGCAGCCAAGTTGTCCTCTCGCGAGGCAGCCGCGATCCGCCCGGAGTTCGTCGCACCGTAGAGCCGTGCAGCCAGCAGGGCACCGAACAGCGTGAGATAGACAGGGGTTCGACCCTGGAGGGTGTCGCCGATACCGAACGAGAGTCCGGCACGATCGCCACCGGTGAGGTCATCCCAGTTGACGGCGACCTCACGAGCCATGAACAAGACCGCGAGCGTGATTACCGTCGCCGCGATAGCGCCGGACTTTGCGCTCGTGCGCGCCAGACCAAGGCCAACGACGAAGGCGATGATCACCGTCACGATCACGGCGGCAAGTCCCGCTGCGAGGGGCGACCATTCGATGTCGCTGAGGCCAAATGGGGCGTTGCGAACCGTCACCATTTTCCGGTCGACCGAAATGGCGAGAATCGCAAACGTATACCCCGCGATCGCGCCGAATCCGACGTGTCCAAACGACAGGACTCCGGTGTTTCCAATATAGATCTGAATGCCGATGACGATGATTGCGTTGATCAGCATCTGGGTGATCAGGTCCGATCGTGCGGCGCCCCCGCCCTGTTCGTAGAGGAGTCCTCCGACCACCAGCACGGCGAAGAGCACGATCGAGGTAAGGAGCGGTCCGCCGAAGCGACGTACGAGTTCGAACCGTGCGGAGCTCATACTCGGTCGGTCTCCTGAAGCGAGATGATGCCGCCCGGGCGGAAGACGAAGAGCAAAGCAATGAGCATGAAGATGAACCCGTTGCTCAATCCCACCAACCCGTCGGGCAACCACGCGATGAGCAGGACCTCGGTGATACCGAGAAGGAACCCACCGAGCACTGCTCCACTCAGGCTCCCCAATCCTCCGATGAGGGCAGCGAGAACTCCCTTCAACAAGGGCGTCAGTCCCGCGGTCGGCGATGCTCTACCGGTTCGCATCAATACAAAGACCGCAGCGATTCCCGCGAGCACGCCGGCGAGGAGGAACGCGCCCCGGATGACGCGGTTCGACCGGATGCCCATGAGTCGGGCGGCATCGAAGTCTTCGGCCGCTGCGCGCAAACTGACCCCGAACAACGTCCGTTGAAGAAGGAGCGCCGTGAGCAGCAATGCCAGAACCGTCACGCCGATGGTGGCCAGGTCGATCACCTCGAATCGGATCGAGCCAAGCGACACGACGTTCGCTATCCATGGCGGCCGGTCGAAGCTCTTGAAACTCGCAGAGACGTACATGATGAAAATCGCCTGGACGGCGAAATGCACGCCGAACGACGTCAACATCTGGGTGAAGTCGGTACCTCCACGAACCCAACGAAAAGCAACGAACTCGATTGCGAGCGACGTGACGGTAGCCGTGATGACAATGACTGGCGCGATGATCCACCAGCTCGTGCTGTTGAGGAACAGAAAGTACGTCACGTAGGCCGAGACGGTGATCAACTCACCATGAGCGAAGTTGACGAGGTGCATCACGCCAAAGATCACCGCGATACCGAGTGCAATCAGCGCGTACTCGCTTCCCCTTCCGAGCCCGTCCGATAATTGTTGAATCAGGTCGCTCATTGCCCGCCCACGAATTCCTCGAAGAGGTCATCTCGATCGAGCAGCTCCGCACCGGTACCGGACGCCACGATTGCGCCACTCCGCATCACGTATGCCCGATCAGCAGCCTTCAGCATCCGTGTGGCGTTCTGCTCGACAATCAGCAGCGTGCGTCCGTCTTCACCGAGTCGCTCGATCAGCTCAAACACGACGTTCACAAGCGTGGGCGCAAGACCGAGCGAGGGCTCATCCATCAACAAGAGCGACGGATCGCTCATCAGGGCTCGGGCGATGGCCAGTTGTTGCGCCTCGCCCCCGGAGAGAAATCCGGCAGCAGTCGATTGTTTCGACTCGAGCACCGGGAACAGGTCGAACGCTTCGGAGATTCGTTCCTCCCGTTCCCGGGACGAGGCTGTGGCGCCACCGACGAGCAGGTTCTCCCGCACGCTCAAGGTTTTGAAGAGTCGCCGGTGCTCGGGAACAAGGGCCATCCCCCGACGAAGCATCTCGTCAGGGGGCTTGCCCGTGGTGTCGTTTCCGTTGAATCGGATCGAACCAGATCCGGGTTTCAACAGCCCCGAGATGGCGGCCAGTGTGGTGGTCTTACCAGCCCCGTTGGGGCCAATAAGGCCAACCACCTGCCCTTCGCCTACTTCGATGCTCACGTCGCGTACGGCGCTGATCGCGCCGTAGCTGACGCTCAGCGCATCGATGTCGAGGATTCCCACAGCCGCTACGTCAGCTTCGCTCAGCCATCAACTTCGGCGGCGAGACTCGGCGCGCCGTCGACAACCTGATGAACGAAAACCGTCTTGGTTGGGTTGCCGGCTCCGTTGTAGCTGAGAACGCTGGTGACGGCGTCGACGTTTGCCGCGTCGGCAATCGCCGCTCCAACAACGCTGGCGTCGGTTGATCCAGTGCGCAGGTGAGCATCGATGAGCACCAGCAGTCCATCTACGGCAAGCGCAGCAAACGTCGGGCTATCGCTGGGCGACCCGGTGGCCGCCGCAAAGCTGGCCTCAAGGGTGTCGACGCGACCGTTATTGGCCGTCGGGAACGCATGCGTCGTGTGGTAGATGCCTTCGATGTTGTCGCCAAAGTAGCCACCGGTTGCTTCGAACGCGTCGGTCGAGATGTATTGCGGACTCAGTCCTGCGGCCTCGACCTGGCCCTTGAGCGCCGTGAGCTGGAAGGACAACATCGCCGAGTAGATCACGTCGGGGGCCTCGCCACCGGCCATCTCGTTCACCTGTGTGGAGAAATCAACATCGTCGATCGGCACAAAGTTGAAGTCGGAGATGATCGTGCCACCGCCGGCTTCGAAGACCTCGGTGAAGATCTCCGGATTGAATCCGAAATACGGGCCCGGCGCCGAGAAGGTGACTGCGGTCTCCCAGCCCTGCTCAAGCGCGAAGTTCGCCGCCGCAGTCGCCTGAAGGGTGTCGTCAAAGGACACGAGGAACGACTGTGCTGCGGGATCGCTCAGCGCCGGTTCTGTGGATGCGGTGAAGATAACGGGAACCTCACCGTTGGTGACCTGTAGAAGGGGGAAGCCAAAGTCGGGGAACGGCGGGCCGAGAAGTCCGATCGGGTTCTGCTCGAGCAGCTCGTTTGCTGCGAGAACCGTGGCCTCTGGATCACCCGAGATGTCGCGTACGACAAGCTCTAGTGGTTGGCCGTTGACCCCACCCGAGCAGTTGACCTGCCCGATGAAGTGCTCGACGGCTGCAGAACCGGGGCCATCGGCAAAGCCACCGAGGTCAGAGAAGTCAGCTGCGTATCCGACGACCAGCGGGTCGCCGGTGACCGGATCTGCGCAATTGGGATCGGCCGCTAGCGCGGCGTCCAGGTCGAACCCGCTGGCGGCTGCCGAGTCGTCCGGTTCGTCGGAGTCCTCGTCAGCGGAGTCCGATTCACTTTCGGGCTCGGCGGTCTCGGTTTCTGTTGTCTCGGTATCCTGCTCGACAACCGAGTCGGCGTCGCTGCCACAAGCGGCAGCGAGCATGGCGAGCGCCAAAAGCACCGCAAATAGATGTTGCTTTCTCACTGGGTATCCCCTCCCGGGATGAAGTGACGTCCACGACGCCAATGGGTTATTCGCGCTTGCGCGCTTGGTTGGTCAGGCCACCGACGGTGGCCTTAGCTCGTTCTCAAGAGATGTCCTGCGCCAGGCGCCTCGGGGGAACGGCCAAGTTCTCGTAACATCTGCCACGCGGTTGCGACCGACGCGCTGAGCACCGGGATGCCAAGCTCGTCCTCGACCACCTGGATCGCGTCGAGCGATGGCATTTGCACGCATGCCGACAGAACCACTGCGTCGACGCCGTCGGTGTCGACCTTTTTGATGTGCTCGACGAGGTTCATCGGATCCTGAGCGGCGACCTGCAGATTGTCGGGAATCTCGAGCGCCAGAGAGTCCTGCACAGCGATGCCCTCAGCCTTGACGTAGTCGACCACCAGCTCGGTCAAGGGCTGCATATATGGAGCGACCAGGCCGATCGTCTTTGCGTTGAGATGATGCAGTGCCTCGACGAGCGCACCAGCACTCGTAACAACCGGTGCGGGCGCGCCGTTCTCGATCGTCAGACCGTGAAGGCGTTCGCTGGACTGGCAGTGGTAGCCGTGACCTGTTGCCATGATGGCGACCAGACACGCATATCCCATAACGTCGACCCGTGCGTCGGAGAGTTCTAGTGCGCACCGATCCGAATCGGCATCCATTGCCGCCAGTTCGTCTTTGCTGACGGTCTTCATCCGCATTCTCGACGAATGAAAAGTGAAGTCGACGTCGCCGGTGTGCTCTGCATGGCGACGCAACAGCTCTGGGATTTCCGTTTCCATCGTGACGTTCGAGCTGGGCACGATCTGGCCAACGCGGTAACGGGTCTTATTCGAATCGGTTGTCATTTCTACACTCCAACAATCGGGTGGGTAATTGAGCCGATGCCCTCGACATGGGCGGTGATGACG
>CAZGVQ010000224.1:0-6400 GCA_964529355.1 uncultured Acidimicrobiales bacterium | reverse complement strand
CCCGAGTACGACAGGCCTTCCCGGTCACTCCAAACGCCGGGCCGATCGAAGCGCCGCCGAAGCGCCGCCGCCTGGTCGCCGGTTCGGGCGGTGGTTTCTCCCAACTGATTCTGAAACGGCGGGTTGCCCACAATCGCCTCGACCGCGCCTTCGCCGAGCTCCGGAAAGAGCTGTTCGAGCGCAAACCCGTCACCGGCTCGTACCTGCACCTTGTCGGGCGCGATCCCGGCCCATATCGCGAGTGCCGTCCGAGCTGTTGCCGCGGCAACCGGATCAAGGTCGGCACCGCGAAGACGCTCGACCGCCTGGGTTCGCGATTCACCCTGCGCTTCGAGCCACCGGCCTGCCGCGAGCAGAAACGCTCCCCCGCCACAGGCTGGGTCCAGAACCAACGCGGGAAGAGCTGTGGTTCCCAACGTGGTCTCCACCAGCGCGTCGCAGACCTCGCGCGGCGTGAAGTACATGCCTTCGGAATGGCGTACATCGGTCGGCGTGACGGCCTGAAGTACCAGCCCCATCACATCCGCCGCCTCGACATCGACCGAAAGAAGTGGGAGCTCGGGAAGTTCTGCCGACGCCCCGGCACCATCAGGCCTGATGAGCACGGGGTCAAGAGCGGCGCCAAGCGAAGTCGCGACCGAGGCCAGGATCACCTCACGAGAGGTGTGCTTCGCCATCGAACGCAAGTCCTCGAGATACCGATCGACGGATCCTCGGGCCGGATTGGTCACCACATGAGCCTACGCTCAAGGGAATGAAATGGGATGTGTACGACGAGACGGTGCTGTACGACAATCCGTGGATTCGGCTCACCACGGTCGATGTCGACGTTCCGGGAGTGGGGCGGATCGACCACCACGTGGTGCGTTCGACCGGCGAAGTCGTCGGGACGGTGGTGACCGACACCGAGCTCGGCGTGCTGTTGATGTACCGCCATCGCTTCATCACCGACGAATGGGGATGGGAGATCCCGGCAGGTCGGGTCGACTCCGGCGAATCGCTCCACGACGCAGCGGTCCGCGAGACGATCGAGGAAACCGGTTGGTCCCCAACCAATGTCCAGCCGGCCACGTACTACTACCCCAGCGACGGCCTCAGCGATCAGAAGTTCAATCTCTTCATCGCCAGCGGCGCGGACCATCTCGGACCACCAACCGATGTGTCGGAGTCCGAGCGCATCGAATGGGTGAGCGTCACTCGGGCGCGCGAACTTCTCCAGAGCGGCATGATTCGAAACGGTCTCACCATGACGGCGCTGCTGTGGTGGTTCGCGTCGATCGAACCAACCCCGCAGGCCTAACCGCCCGAGATCTGCTCGGCGGTGATGCCGCATTCATCGGCGACCCGAAAGAACTCGGCCAGACCGGAGAGATCGTCGCCATTCTGGAGCGACACAAACACCTCCGCCGGCACGTTGTCGATGAAACATCCGGCGCTGGTTTCGTCGATCCCGCTCATCACCAGACCGTCGATGAGCGCCGCTCGGCCGGCGGCGGTGCCCCGGATGTCCTCGAACTGCTCGGCGGTGAGCGTGGGGGTCGGAGCGTCGGGCTCGTCTGGATCGGTGACCACATCGGTGTCGATGCCGCACACATCGGCCTCGTACTCATCGAGCGCATCGGATGCCGCCACGACATCGGGAGCCTCCATGATCGCCTCGCCTTGCGTGAGAAGCGCATCAGCGCTGTAGCCGTCGGCCTCAAGAGCAGAGAACAACTCGAGTTGAGCGTCCCGGACGATGCCGAAGTCAGTTGCGATGTCGTCGGGAACGGTAGCCAGCCCTTCGTCGAGTAGCCCGCGGTACTCCATCGCGAACCCTTCGAGTTCCACCGGGTCAAAGAACCCGTTGAACCCGTTGACAAAGTCGTCAACCTCAACGGAGAGCGTGCAGAACGCCTCGGAGTTCGATGCGGCTTGGGTGGTCGGGGGCGTTGTCGTGGTCTCGACCGGCGCCGCGGTAGTGCTGGTCGGGGCCTGCGTATCGGCCGGTTCCTCGGCATCCTCGGTCACGGACTCTTCGGCGACCTCGGCTACTTCTTGTTCGCCGACCGTGTCGGCGCTGATGGTCGATCCGCTACACGCGGCAGCGAAGAGCGCGAACAGCCCCAACAGCGCGGCCAGGCGCATCAAGCCTCGTTGGGGTCGTAGCTTGAAAGATCGGCGAGGCGCGGATCGTTGGAGAACATCTCGATGATCGGCTGCACGACCTCGATGCGTTTCTGCAGCCGCTTCACCTCGAGCTCCTCGTTGTACATGACCAGCGTGGCGACGATGCCGGACTGACCGGCGCGGGCGGTACGGCCCGACCGGTGCAGGTAGGTCTTGTGATCGGACGGTGGGTCGTAGTGAATCACGATGTCGACTTCGTCGACATGAATTCCGCGGGCTGCAACGTCGGTTGCCACCATGACCGAGAGCTTGCCATCGGCAAAGTCGGCAAGGGCCCGCTCGCGGTTTCGTTGGCGGAGATCGCCATGAATGGCGGCGGCCCGCACACCCTCGTCGTCGAGGGCGATGGCCAACCGGTCGGCCATGTGCTTGGTGCGGGTGAACATGATGGTCCGGTTTCCGCCCCGTGAAATGGCAGCCGCAACCTTTGGTTTATCCATCTGATGCACCGCGATAAACCGGTGCAGCATCTCGTCGACGGTTACTTCTTTGGACTCGACCTCGTGCATGACCGGGTCGGATTGGTAACGCTTGATCAGCGTGTTGACCGCGCCGTCGAGCGTCGCCGAGAACAGCAGTGTCTGGTGGCTGGTGTCGATCTGTCGCAGGATCCACTCGAGCTGAGGAAGAAACCCCATATCGGCCATCCGGTCGGCCTCATCGACAATGACGATCTCGATAGCCGACACATCAATCTCTTTGCGCTCGATGAGGTCGATCATGCGGCCCGGTGTTGCGACGACCAGGTCGACGCCCTTGTTGATCTG
This sequence comes from uncultured Acidimicrobiales bacterium, assembly GCA_964529355.1. GTDB lineage: Bacteria > Actinomycetota > Acidimicrobiia > Acidimicrobiales > SHLQ01 > CALLQB01. Next base: position 3,464 of record CAZGVQ010000224.1, on the reverse strand, counting down.
GGCGATCTGCTTTTCGATTGGTGCCCCGCCGTAGATGGCAACCGCTGTGCGGTCGAGTTCTTTTCCGAGCGGCGCCAGCTCGTCGCACACCTGGTTTGCGAGTTCGCGCGTGGGTACCAGAGCCAGCCCCAGCGGCTTGCCCGGAACCGCCTTTCCCAGCCGTTCAAGCGCCGGAATTCCGAAGGCCAGAGTCTTTCCAGAGCCGGTCTTCGCCTTTCCGCAGACGTCTCGCCCCGCTAGGGCATCGGGGATGGTGAGCTCCTGAATGGGGAACGCACCGGAAATACCGCGTGAGTCAAGGGACGTGGCGACCGCGTCGGACACGCCGAGAGAGCGGAAATCAGTCATAGGGTTTTCAGTTTCAGTCGATGGAGGTGAGCGCCAGGCTGCTGCTCGTGGGCAGCTGGGGGTTCCGTGGCGCTACTGGATGGGGCCGACCGACGCTTCGTTCAATCCCGATCGACCTGTGGTCAGGATAGTCGTGGTGGGGCTTGAAACCGCACCCGCCCATCGGCGACCGCGACTCCCTCATCGCGAAGCCGACGTTGATGCTCTGCCTCGCTGCCCGGCGCGAGCCGACCGGCAGCGTTGACCACCCGCCACCAGGGATAGCCGGAATGGCGCTTCAGGAAGCTCCCGACAGCCCGGCTCGCCCCAGGAAACCCGGCTTCGGCGGCTACCTCGCCGTAGGTGAACACATCGCCTGGCGCGGACTCGGCGAGCACGGTGGCGACGGCCTGCTCGAAGTCGGTAAGCGGTCCTTCGCCATCGGCCATGCGGGCTTACCGCAGTTCTGCGGCCGAGTCGAGGCTCACCAGTTCGATCGGTTCCTCGAGTCCGGCAACCGAGTGCGCACCGATCTCGGTGACATCGGTGTTGACCATCATCGACGACACGAGGCTGCTAGGAGCAAGCACCTGCTCGGGTTGGGCGAGGTCGCAGAGACGGGCGGCGAGGTTCACCGGTTGGCCGATGTAGTCGTCGCCCTCGAACAAAATGACGTTTCCCTCGGCGATGCCAGCACGAAGCGCCAGAGGCGAGTCGCTCTGCTGCACCCCCATCTCGATGTCGACGATGGCCTCGACCAGCAATTCGGTCTCGAGACCCACCAGCATCGCTCCATCGCCAAGCCACTTCGCGACACGGACGCCCTTGTGCGAGGCGACCAATCGGACCACTCGTCGAAAGTCAGCCAGGAGGTTCACCGCTGACGTATCGCCCTGTTGCGCGGTGAACGCCGTAAATCCTGAGAGGTCGACAAAGGCAAAAACCCGATGAACCCGGGTCACCGAATCGCCGGTGGGATGGTCTGTCAGCATCGAATCCACCAACGGAGTATAAGGTTTCGCTACACGTGAGGGTCGAATGTCGATAGACGATTCAGCAGCAGACCAGTCGCCCGAATCCGCGAGCGCCTTGGCACAAATCGCATCCTGGCCGGTCGGCGCCGCGGCGGCAATCGTTCTTCGAGGCGGCCGGATCGACGACTCCTATGGCGTAACCGATCGACCGTTCGCCTTGGCCTCAATCACCAAGCTCCTCACCGCGGTCAGTGTTCTGGTCGCCGTCGAGGAAGAATCGGTCTCGATCGACGACGAGGTGGCTGGGGCGCCACCGGGTTCGACACTCGGAAATCTTCTCGACCACAGCTCCGGGCTGGCGACCGACGAGCCGACCGCGATCGGCACGGTCGGCCAGCGGCGCATCTACAGCAATTCGGCCTACGAACTCGCGGCAGGTCATGTCGCGGCGCGCAGCGGGATCGCGTTTCCGCAATACCTCCACGAAGCGGTGTGCGTGCCGGCCTCGATGACCCAAACGGTGCTCGAAGGTTCACCCGCCCACGGAGCGTCTTCCACCGCCGAAGACCTCGCTTCATTCGTCGTGGCCCTGCGTTCCCACCACATCTTGTCGGCCCAGGGCGTCGCCATGCTGACCAGTCCGTCGCGGCCGACGCTTACCGGCGTACTACCCGGGTATGGCCGTCAGGACCCCAACTCGTGGGGTTTCGGTGCCGAAGTCCGTTCGAACAAATCTCCCCACTGGACTGCGCCGGAGAACCATCAGAGCACATGGGGACACTTTGGCCGGGCGGGAACGTTCCTGTGGGTGGACCCGTCTCGCGATCTTGCCGTTGTGTGCCTGACCGACACCACCTTTGGCGCATGGGCCATCGAGCGGTGGCCCCAGCTCAGTTCCGCTATTTTGCGCCGTTGAACTTTTTTCAACGACGGGCGAAAGATGCGTCAAGTCGGCCCTGAAACACGACGATATCGATAGGCATGAGGCCCATCGCACCTTCTGGTGTTGCCGTGACCCGATTGGCGAGCATTCGTGTCGCCAACGTCGTCGCCGCGGCCGGACTTCCGAGCGATACGCCCCTTGAGCGCATGAGCAGCGTCACCAACGAAGTGTGGCGAACGCCCGACTTCATCATCCGGATCAACCGGAAACCCGACGGACGCCTGCGCCGCGAGGCTTACATCAGCCGGCATCTTCCGGCGGAAATCTCGTATCCGAAGGTGATGGCGATCTCGTCAAACCCGGAAAGCGACTGGGTCATCACCAAGCGCGTGTCCGGTAGACCCTTGAGCCGCGCCTGGCCGAAGATGAGCCTGGAGGCTCGCCGTCATGCGGTGACCCAGATCGGCGGCATGCTGCGGACCCTGCACGGCACCGAATTCCCGACGAAGATCCCCGATCTCGAACAACCGCCACAGTTGATCGATCCGGGCTACCACAACCCGACCGCCCGACTCGACGCCGCGCTCGGCAAGTTGCGACGAATCGCCAACGTCGACAACGACCTCGTCGATGCCATCGCCCGCCAGGTCCGGAATCTGTCGCCCAGCCTCAAGGGGGTCGACGCCACCACGTTCGTGCATGGCGATCTCACCTTCGAGAACGTGCTTTGGGACGGCCAGAACGTTTCGTCGCTCATCGACTTTGAGTGGTCTCGTTCGGGGCCGGCCGACCTCGACCTCGACATCTTGTTGCGGCTCGCTGCGTATCCGTTCCTGCACGTTGCGGCCGACTACGAGGCCGAAACGCTCGCCGAGGATTACGAATGCGTGCCCGAAATTCTCGAAGCATGCTACCCCGAGATTTGGAGCACCGACGGCGTGGTCGATCGCCTCGTGCTTTACTCGATCGCCTATGACGTGCGGGCGCTCCTGCGCTTCCCGCCCAAGGACCATGCCAGTCGGTTGTCAGAGCATCACCCGGTGAACCGGCTTCGCCGGACCCTTGCTGACACCAGCCACGTGCACGAGTTCCTCAACGCCGGGTTCTCGCTGTAGCAAAGCCGGCTAGACGTCGGCGTCGGCCTCGTCGGGAACAACCTCGTCGGCATCGGTCTCGGCCATCTCGTCTTCGAGGGTCACTTTGTCTTCGAGTGAATCGTCGCGGCGCGCGCCCATCAGTGCGATGCCGCCGGAGATGATCAACGCCAGGCTGAGCCAGAT
>CAZGVQ010000223.1:0-6425 GCA_964529355.1 uncultured Acidimicrobiales bacterium | reverse complement strand
CCATCAACGAAGGCGACTCCTTTCAGGACGACCTCGATGCCGACTCTCTCGCGCTGATCGAATTGGTCGAAGCCCTCGAAGAAGAGATCGGTGAGCGAACCGTCGGCTTCCGCATCGAAGACGAAGACCTTGAGGATCTCAAGACGGTCCGAGACGCAGTGGATTATGTCGTTGCCCGAGCAGGTTAAGCCCGACCGGGCTGACCTCAGCGGCGCACTGAACCATGAGTTTGATGACCCGTCGCTCCTTGAGCTTGCGCTGACCCATCGGTCGTGGTGCGCCGAGTCGGTCTCGGCTGAATCCAACGAGCGGCTCGAGTTTCTCGGCGATGCTGTCCTTGGTCTGGCGGTGACCGACGAGCTCTACGCACGTTTTCCCGACCACTCAGAAGGCGAGTTGGCCAAAGTGCGCGCCGCTGTGGTCAGTTCGCCGTCCCTGGCAACCGTCGCTCGCAAGATCAACGTTGGTCCTCACCTGCTCCTGGGCCGCGGCGAGAATTCGAGTGGCGGCCGTGACAAGTCGTCGATTCTTGCCGACGCGATGGAAGCACTCATCGGTGCCGTGTATCTCGACGGCGGCTGGGATGCCGCCCACGCTCTGGTACTGCGAATTCTCGGCGAGCACATCGTCGAGGTGACCGAAGCCGGTCCTGGCTCAGGCGACTACAAAACCCGCCTCCAGGAGCTGGTGGCCCATCTCGGATTTCCGCCACCCGAATACGAGGTTGCCGAATCCGGCCCCGATCACAACAAGCGATTCACCGCCACGGTCATGATCGATCACAAGGCGCAGGGGTCCGGATCAGGAACCTCGAAGAAACAAGCCGAACAGGCAGCCGCCGAACAGGCCTGGGCGGCCCTGCAATCTCCCCCCGATCCCCCCACTTCCCAATTGGACAACAACCCAAACGAGCCGATGACAGAACGTCCCGAAATCCCATCGCTAGTCCCAGAAGAAAGGGCACAAGCCGATGTTTGAGCTCCCCGAAGTAGAGACCTACAAGCGCGACCTCGAGCGCGAAGTCATCGGTAAGAAGGTCAAGACCGTCGATGCCGCGTCGATGTCGTTGCTCGGCTCGTATAAGAACCGCAAGGCGTTCACCGGCCAGCTCGATGGGGTCAAGATCACCGAGGTTGACCGGGTGGGGCTCAGGCTGCTCTTTGGTCTCGACAGTGGAGACCTGCTGGTGGCCACGCTCGGAAAGACCATGCGTCCGCAGCGCGCGACCAACAAGGCCGCTCAACACGATGGCACCGAGGTCGTGGTGACCTTTACCCAGCACGGCCAGCTTCGCTTTGTCGACACCAAAGGCAAGGGCGACCTCCGAATCGTGGCCGAGGACGATATCGAGGAAGCGATGGCCGATATGGAGATCGTCGGACTCGATCCGGTGGCCGAACCATTGTCCTGGACACACTTCGGCGAGCTGCTTCGTCACCACGACATGCCGCTCAAAACCCTGCTCACCGACGAGAAGATCATCATGGGTATCGGGTCGATGTACACCGACGAGATCCTGTTTACCTCCGGACTTCGCTATGACCGTGGCAGCAGCTCACTGTCGAGCCAGGAGGTTCGCCGGCTTTATCGAGCTCTTGTCGAGACCCTGCACGACGCGATGAAGTACCGCGGCACCAGTACCGACAAGAACGAGTATCTCGACGTCTTCGGTGAGGCCGGTACCTACCAGGAGCACCTGCAGGTCTTTGATCGCGAGGGCGAACTGAGTCCGCGATCGCGAGCGCCGATCATGAAAACCAAGTTCAACGGCGCCGTCACCTATTACTGCGAAACCCAGGTGTAGCCAGAAAGACAGCCCCGTAATTACTTCAGTGTAATTTCCTGCTACGTTCGCGCGAATGTTTCTGAAGTCGTTGTCCATGAAGGGCTTCAAGTCCTTCGCCGACGCCACGCAGCTCGATCTCGAGCCAGGGGTCACCGTTGTGGTGGGCCCCAACGGGTCCGGTAAGTCCAATGTTGTCGACGCAGTGGCCTGGGTACTGGGTGCCCAGGCGCCCAGCGCAGTTCGTAGCCAGAAGATGGACGATGTCATCTTCGCCGGCACCGCCAAGCGCCCGGCGCTCGGTCGGGCCGAGGTGTCGCTGACCATCGATAACTCCGATGGGGTGCTTCCCATCGATTTCACCGAGGTCACGGTTACCCGCATTCTGTTCCGCACCGGCGAGAGCGAGTACATGATCAATGGGGCTCCGTGTCGTCTTCTCGATATCCAGGAGCTCCTGTCCGACGCCGGTGTTGGTCGCCAGCAGCACGTCATCGTGTCGCAGGGCCAGATCGATCAGGTACTCAACGCCCGTCCTGAGGATCGACGAATGATCATCGAGGAGGCCGCAGGTGTCCTCAAATACCGGAAGCGCAAGGAGAAGGCCGAGCGCCGGCTCACCGCCACCGAGGGAAACCTCACCCGCGTGCAGGATCTCCTCCGCGAGGTCCGACGACAGCTTCGTCCACTCGAGAAACAAGCCGACGCCGCTCGGCGCCATGGCGACCTGGTCGAAGAGCTACACGGTCTGCAGGTATTCGTCGCCGGGCGACAGCTCGAGCGCCTGCACAACCAGATTGCTGGGCACCGCGACAAGCGGGCCGAACTGGCAAACGAAACCCGGTCCGTGAAGGACGAGCTCACCCGTCTCGATACGGCAATCGCTGGCGCCGAAGCGCAGCTTTCGACCCAGGGCGGGGCCGATATCGGCGACGCACTCGTGCGCTACGAGTCGATCCGCGAACGGTCTCGGGGTCTCGTTGCGGTGCTCGATCAGCGCATGCAGGGTATCGACCGCGATCGCTCGGCCTTTGTCGATCAGGCGGTCGTAGCCACGCTCGAGTCCGAGGCCGCTCGACTTCGAACCGACCTTGAAGAAGTCGAGCGCGAGGCCCAAGGCCTGAAGCCCGACGCCGAACGAGTTCGACTAGCCGACGCCGAGCTTGCCCAGGTGCGCGAAGCGTTTGAAGCCGACTGGGCCGCCGGTGTCGAACCGCCGAGCGGTCGGGCGGCCGAAGTTCGCGGCGAACTGGGCGCGCTCAGCGCTTCGCTCGAACGGTCGGCCGGCGAACGCACCCGCCTGGGACAGCGCATCGATCAGCTCACCGCGGCACTCGCCGAGCTCGAAAGCCGACGCACCGGCCATGTTGAAACAATGCAGGCGGTCACCGCCGACGAAGAGCCTTTGGTCGAGGCGATCACCGCGGTCGAGGCTGAACTTGCCGAAGCCACGGTGGCTGTCGAACAGGCCAACGAGGCGTTCGCCCTGTCCGAACGCGACGTCGGCACCAGCTTGGCTCGAATCGAAGCGCTGCAGCTGGCGCTCGATGACGCCCGCTCGGCGGCCGGTATCGAGTCGCTCTCGGGTATCGACGGGGTGCTCGGCACCCTGGTCGAAGTGGTCGACGTCGACGCAGGTTTCGAGGCGGCCTTTGAGGCAGCCGTGGGGTCGGCTTTGGTCGGCATCGTCGTGGCAGGAGGCGATGCGGCACGAAACGCCTTGGCAAAGCTGAGTCTGGAAGAACTCAGCGGCGAGGTCCTTCTGGCCGATGCCGGCACGCCTCCGGCGGGCACCGGCGGCGATCTGCGCCAACACGCTCGTGGATTGCGGCCCGGCATCGATGCGCTGCTCGATCGTCTTCTCCTTGGAGTCGATGTGGTCGACGGTGAGTGGACGGTGGCCCTTGACCAGGCGATTGCGGCTCCTGGCCGGGTGGTGGTAACCAAGGCTGGCGACCGGTTTGGTCCCGGCGGATGGCGCCTTGGCGCGGGGAGTGCCGGCGCCACCAAGGGCGCGCTCGACGAAGCAATCGCGGCAAGAGCAGCGCTCGAAACGCTCCATGCGGCCAACAGCACGGCAAAGGGACGGGCGCGGGCCGCATGGCAGTCGGCCACCGATCGACATGCCAGGATCAGCCGCGACCTCGACGATGCGGACAATCGAACCGAGGCCTCCACCCAGAAGCTCGAGGCAATCGCCCGCGACCAACGAGAAACCAACGTCGAACTCGAGTCGCTGCAGGCCAGGGTCGCCGAACTAACCGAGCGAGCCGATCGCGAACAGCTGCGGGTTGCCGAACTGCAGTCAGCGCTGCCCAACTTCGAAGCCGCGGAGCAGGCAGCTATCGATCGTGGTCAGACGATGAACACCGAGCGCATGAGTCTCGACGAGCGGGCGGCCGCGGTGTCTTCGCTTCGCACCGATCTCGAAGTCCGTGCCGCGGCAGTCGAAGAGCGCCGAACGGTCCTTCGGGCGCGACTGACCGATGTCGACGCAAAGCTCGTCGAGCATTCCGAGTCGCTCGCCGAGGTTGAGGCCACTCGCATCAAGCTCGATCGTCGCGAAGCCATTGTGAAGCAGCTCAATGGCATCGTCGAGAACCGACTTGGCACCATCGAGTTCGAGCTCGCCGACATTCGTGACCGGCGCCGAAAGCAGAGCGAGACCCAGCAGGCGATCTCGCAGAACCTCGATCAGCTGCGCAAAGAACGCAGCCAGCTCGAACGTCGCCTCGAGCAGCTGCGCGAGCTCTCGTCCCGAGCCGAAATGGAGCAGACCGAAACCAAGCTCCGGGTAGAAGCCGCAGTCGAGACCCTTCGACGCGATCTCGATATCGAGCCGGCCGCAGCCATTGCGGCGACGTGTCCCGAGCTTGCCGATGGGGTGAAGCCGGCGGCGCGGGCGCGAGACCTCGAGCGCGAGCTCAAGGTCATGGGGCCCATCAATCCGCTGGCTCTTCAGGAGTTCGAACAGCTCCAGGAACGACACGAGTTCCTGCAAGGGCAGCTCGACGATGTTCGGGGCACCCGCCGCGACCTCGCAAAGGTCATCAAGTCCATCGACGAGGAGATCGTCAATGTCTTCGCGTCGGCGTTTGCTGATGTGTCGCAGAACTTCGAGCACCTGTTCGAGATGTTGTTCCCGGGCGGCACGGGCCGGATCCGTCTGACCCTGCCCAACGATCCGCTCAACACGGGTATCGAAATCGAGGCAAAGCCCTCCGGAAAGAACGTGAAGAAGCTGTCGTTGCTCAGCGGTGGCGAGCGCACACTGGTCGCCATGGGCTTTCTGTTTGCCGTGTTCCGTTCGCGGCCTTCGCCGTTCTATGTGATGGACGAGGTCGAGGCAGCTCTCGACGACGTCAACCTGCATCGCTTCCTCGAGCTGGTGAAGGAGTTCCGCGACGAAGCGCAGCTTCTCATCGTCAGCCACCAGAAGCGCACCATGGAGTCTGGCGACATTCTCTATGGCGTCAGCATGCAGCCGGGCGGATCGTCCCGGGTGGTCAGTGAGAAGGTCGGCAACGACGAGCGAGTAAGCGCACCTGCCGAGGCGGCGACTGTCGCCTAAACGTCGGGTGCCGGATCGATCCGGAGCCGCCGAAGGAACACCTGAACCCAGAAGCCGACGGTCAGGGCCATGTAGAGCGTGCCGAATCCGGCCTTGCCACCCAGCAGAACTCCCGCGCCAAGCGCGGTCAGTTCAACGATGGTCCGAGCGATCGAAACCTTCACACCCCGCCGCTCGATGGCGGTCATGATGCCGTCTCGAGGCCCGGGGCCCAGCCCGGCACCGATGTAGAGCCCCGAGGCCAAGCCAATGCAGATCGGCGCTACTCCCAAGGCGGCGAGGCGGACCGGCAGTGAGGTGAGATCAGGAATAACTGCGAGCACAATGTCGATGACCGGGCCGATCACGAGGACGTTGAGCACCGTGCCCAGGCCCATCGGTTCACGGAGCGGTGAAAAGCTGAGCACCAGAATGAGTCCGGTGGCGATAACCATTGTTCCAATCGAGATTCCGAGTCGATCAGCGGCACCCGTGTGAAACACGGTCCAGGGGTTGGTGCCGAGGTCAGCTTCGATCGACAGGGCAAGACCAACCCCAAAGAGCATCAGGCCAGGAAGCAGCCGGCTCAACCGCAAGGCCACAGGCGACCGCAACGGCAAAAGCAGGAATCCCAGAAGCTTTCGATGTGGCGCAGCCATTGCAGTGGGCAAGCAGCTCAACCTACCGCCCAAAACGAAGATGTGTCTGACACCAAAACGAAGATGTGTCTGACACCAAAACGAAGATGTGTCTGACACCGTTGGTAGCTACCGAGCTGCTCCGCGACTCGCGGACGAAGGGAGAGCGGTTCCGGTCGTCCGGAGCGGGCGGAGGACGACACGAGCGCGAAGTTGCATAGCGAAGCGCAGAGCGGAGGCGCTTGCGCCGGAGCGACCGGCGTTAAGGCAGGCGCGAGAACCAGAGCAGGGAGAGCAGGCCGGTTACCGAGGCCAGAGCGAGGCTGGCGCCCACGAACCAGTCGGCGATGCTCGACAGCTCGATCTCGAATCCCTCGGAGCTGCCGATGTCGGCGTAGACCCGTTCGAGTTCTTCGGCGCTTTCGGCAACGAAGAACTCGCCGCCGGTTTCGTC
>CAZGVQ010000222.1:0-6457 GCA_964529355.1 uncultured Acidimicrobiales bacterium | reverse complement strand
GACTCGAGATGATCGAGGCTCTCTTGTGACCCCGCTGGAAGGCGGGGAACGTGGACGTATTGCGGGTTGAGTTGGTTGTCAGGCATTACTCAGTCCTTTCGGGGTGAGCCGGTTTGAAGGCTCACCAAGTGGCTTCGATGGTAGAGAGTTTCATTCGCGAACGCGATTCGCGAGCTGACCACGCCGGGGAGCGAGCCGAGCTCTCGGCTTGCGAATCGGGTCAGGTTGTCCTCGGAGGCTCCGAGGAGCATCACGACGTCAGATGAGCCGAGACAGGCGCTGGCCTTCAGCACAATAGGGAGGTGACTCAGGCGCCGCTTGAGCTGGTCGAGTTGTCCGCCGATTTCGACGAACGCGTACGCCACCGAGGTCACATCTCCTGTGGCCACGGGGTCGACCGCTCCCACCACCTTCAGCAGGCCGGACTCCTCGAGTCGTTGGACGCGACGGCGGATGGTGGCATCGCTCACCCCGAGTCGTCGCCCAAGTTCGCTGTAGGACTCGTGGCCATCGCGTGTCAGTTCACGCACGAGCTGATGGTCGACATCGTCCATCGGAACGAACGGCTTCGGGAGTTCCGAGGGGTCCCAGTCGGGGATCGGGAGCGTCAGGGTCGTTGCCGCCTTCAGGTCTTCAACGACGAGGCTGACCTGAACATCGACAACCCCATCGAGGTCCCGGAGCGACTCGATGACGAACCGGTGGGCGTGTCGCGCATCGGGTGCAAAGAACGTGATGACGCCATCGCACGGTCCGCTCACTTCGACCATGGCGAACACCTGCTCGTCGTCGAACAGTGGCTTGACGGCTTCGATGAACGATCGGCCCTGCATTCGTACCGTTGCAACCACCTGAACGCCGTAGCCCGCCTTTCGCCAATCGACGACTACCGTCGTGGCGAGGATTCCGTCGTCGCGGAGCATCCGCAATCGTGAGGCCACCGTCTCGTCGGTCATGCCGATCGATTCGGCAAGCGCACGGTTGCTCGACCGCGGATCTGCGAGGAGCATGGTGCAAAGTTGCCGGTCGACCTTGTCGAGAGGTCGAGTCCCACTGTCTCGGTGCACCGGTTTCCTTCCCTCTCTTTCCTATCTTTTCCCAAGCTGCCTGGCCTGAGCCTGGATCGCCGGCCAGCGGCATCGTGGCGGCGCAGACTCGAACCCGATGGCGAACATTCCGACATCGGACTGCCCTCAATCGTACTATTTGCTCCCGTCACTTGACTAACTTGTTGAAGTGTCGGAATATGACCGGCGTTGACATCGATTTCGCGATGTCCAATGCCATGGGGGAGCACGCGATGCCGCACCGAGGATCTTTCAAACCTGAGTACCGCACGTTGGTTCTTGTGCTCGCCATTTCGTTCGCGCTGCTGGTCGCCGCCTGCGGCAGCGGCGACGACGACGCAGCCGACTCCGAACCGGCCACCACCGAAGCGTCCGACGATCAGGCGTCCGACGAGGCAGCATCAGATGACGCAGCACCAGACGAAGAAGCACCAGACGAAGAAGGTCAGCAGGAGAGCGCCGAGCCGGACACGACCGAGGCACCCGAAGCGGCCGAGGCACCAACGGCCGACCCGGTGACGGTTTGGGTGATCGAGGACTCCAGTGAGGCAGCGGGCCTCACGTTTCCGAGCGTTCGGGCAGGTATCGATGCGCGTGTGACCCGCCTGAACGCTGAAGGCGGTCTTGGGGCAGCAGGACACCCCGTACAGGTTGAGGTATGTATCACCGACTTCGATCCGAACGCCGCAGCTGAGTGTGCCCGCAACGCGGTCGATGACCCCTCTGCGATCGCTGTTGCTGCCTCGGTCAGCGCCAACGGCGACGCGTATCTGCCAATCCTGGAAGAGGGCGGTCTCGCCAACGTCGGCACGACCGCCTTCGGCCAGTCCGACGCAACCAGTTCGGTTTCGTTCCCGACGATGGGTGGGCTTATTGCGGCCACCGGGTGCCAGGCGACGGTCCTCCGTGATGAAGCCGGCATCGCAAACTTTGGCGTGGCACGCAACGACGTTGTCGGTGCCGACCAGGTTGGACTGTTGTTGACGGTTCTCGGTATTCCAGCCGCATCCGAGGTGGTGACGCCCATAGCGAACACCGACTACAGCGCAGAGATCGGTGCGCTTGCCGCCGATGTCGACGGGATCATTCTCGCCCAGGACTTCACGACCGCCATTCGCTCGCTCCGGGCCATTGAGCAACTCGGCATCGATGTTCCAATCGCTGCGAGCGCTGCGCAGGGTTGGACCAAAGAGAACCTGGCTGCAGCTGGGCCAGCTGCCGAAGGTATGTACCTTGCCCTCTGGTACTCGCCCGATGACAGCGGGGAACCGGGCGTGGAGCAGTACCTCGCCGACCTCGAGGCCATTGACGGACTTGAACTGACCGATGACCTGGCGAAGATGGGCTGGCTTGCCTTCGAACTGCTTGACCAGGCGGCCACCGGCGTCGAGACGCTCGACCGAACCACCATTCTCGAGGGCCTGAACGCGATGTCGGCCTTTGATACCGGTGGACTTACACCGGTGCTCGATTTCACCACGCCGGGCGGGCTTTTCGGCGGCGCAGCGCCTCGTTTCGTCAACGAGACGTGCGCCTACGGACAGGTCAGCGACGGCGTAGTCGTTGGGTTGACCGAGTTGCTCGCTCCCTTCAGTGGCTGATCTCGGCCGGGCGGCTCAAAACTGAGTCCAGCATGGACGCCGTCATTCAACAGGCTCTACTCGCCCTCGGGGCTGGAGCGGCAGTCGCGATAGCTGGCCAAGGCATCGTCCAGATCTATCGCGGCTCGGGTGTCCTCAACTTCGCCCATGGAGCAATGGCGCTCGCCTCAGCGCAGCTCTTCGTTTGGGCGTGGGATGACAAAGGGCTCCCGCTCGTTCCGGCCATGTTTCTTGCGGTCGCGTTGGGTGCAGGGCTGGGCCTACTCACCCATGTCCTCGTCATGCGTCCACTTCGCCTGGGATCGCAACTGGTGCGAATCATCGCCACGATCGGTGTGATGCAAATCGTGCAGCAGGGATCGCAGTTGATCTTTGGGGGAGAGAACCGATTTGTTGATTCGTTCCTCCCCGTCGGGCCCATCCAGATTGGGGACTTCGTTATCCCCAAGGCGGCACTGGTTACCACGGCGGTGGCGCTCGCGTTGACGGTTCTGCTATCGGCGACAATGAAGTTCAGCCGTTTCGGCACTGCGACTCGCGCTGTCGCGGACAATGAAGTCGTCGCTCGTTCGCTGGGGTTGTCTCCGGATCTGATCGCGGCAATGAGCTGGACGCTCGGTGGCGCGTTGGCAGGTCTCGCTGGTGTCATGTTGGTCCCCGGGGGGCTTTCCATCGTCTCGGTGTTGCTCGTGACGGTGCCAGCGTTTGCCGCCGCGGTGCTTGGTGGATTCCGGTCCTACCTCACTACGACGGTTGGCGCCATCGCCATCGCTATGGCGCAGAGCGTGTTCACGTTCCAGTCGGTTCGCGACGGTTGGCCAGCGGGCATCGCGCCGGCGACGCCGTTCATCGTCGTGGCGCTGGTCCTGCTGGTTCGCAGCGACGCGCTGCCCACACGCGACGAAGCGATTGCAAAGCTCCCTCGGGCCGCGACATCTCCGCCTCGATGGCTTGCCGTTCTTGTCAGCACGGTGGGTGTCACTCTCGCGTTGACTGCCGATGCCGACCTGGCGAACGCACTCATCACGAGCTTCGCCGCCGCGATCGTTGGATTGTCCCTCGTTGTTGTTACAGGACTGAGCGGGCAGATCTCTCTGGCGCAGTACGCGCTTGCTGGACTCGGTGCGTTGGCGGCCGCCCGCACGTCCGAACTGCTTGGATGGCCATTCCTCATCTGCGTCGCCGTCGGCGTCGCCGCTGCCGCCATGGGTGGCGCGGTGTTGGCGTTGCCCGCGTTGCGAACGCGTGGTCCGGCCCTGGCGGTGGTGACGATTGGTCTTGGTCTTGCGGTACAGCAAGGAATCCTCGCCGACATCGACATTACGGGCGGGGTGTCGGGGGCCACCGCTGTCGAGCGTCCGACGTTGTTCGGGCTCGACGTGAACGCGGTCGAGCATCCGAACCGCTATGCGGCAGTAGTGATCGGCACCTTCGCCGCGTTGGCTGTGATGGTCGCCAATGTCCGACGGAACGGTGTTGGTCGTCGTCTCCTCGCTGTGCGCAACAACGAGCGAGCCGCAGCGGCACTCGGGGTGTCGGTGCCCAAGGTCAAGCTCTACGCCTTCGTGCTCGCCGCTGCCATCGCGGGCGCCGGCGGTGTGCTGATCGCTTTCCGATTCGATGCAGTTCAGTACGGGCAGTTCACGTTCTTCAAGTCGCTCGAAGTCCTTTCGTTCACACTCATCGGCGGCATTGGTTTTGTGACGGGCCCATTGTTCGGCGCTGCGGCGGTGCCGAACGGTCTGCTGGCCACGCTTGCGAACAACCTTGGAGATCTCGAACGTTGGCTGCTTCTTGGCTCCGGTGCGATCCTTATCGCAACGCTCATCAAAGCCCCCGACGGTCTTGCTGCGCTGCTGCGGGATACGACGGGCCGACCGAAGCAAGATAGCGAGCAAGAAAGCGAGATCGCGCCGTCGCTGTCGGCCGCGGTGCCTCGCGAGCTGGTGGTCGAGGGTCTCGGCGTGCGGTACGGCAACGTCACGGCCCTCGATGGCATTGATATCACCGTGAGTCCCGGTCAGATCGTCGGACTTATCGGCGCGAACGGAGCGGGCAAGACCACCTTGATCGATGCCATTTCAGGCTTTACTTCGTCGCAGGGCAGTATCCGTATCGATGGGGTGGAACTCACTCAGAAGTCGGCGACCGACCGTGCGCGGCTTGGCATTGGGAGGTGCTTTCAGACGATTGAACTCTTCGAAGACCTCAGTGTCCGCGACAACATGTTGGTGGCTACCGATGATGTGCGGGGTCATCGCTGGTTGTCGGACCTCGTGCTGGCGAGGCGCGGCGTTCTCGATGGGCATAGCCATGCCGTGGTCGAACAACTGGGACTCGTCGAGCATCTCGACAGCTCGCCGGGGTCGCTTTCACATGGTCAGCGACGACTCGTTGGCGTTGCCAGAGCCCTCGTGGCCAAACCCGGCGTCCTGTTGCTCGATGAGCCTGCGGCAGGGCTCGACCGCGAGGAAACCGCATCGCTCGGCGAGTCGATACGTGGTCTCGCGGATGCTGGCATCGGCATGCTTCTCGTCGAGCATGACATCGATCTGGTACTCAGCGTTTCGGACCATGTTGTCGCGATCGACTTCGGTGAGGTCATCTACGACGGCGATCCAGCTGGAGTAGCCGACGATCCACGTATTCGCAGGGCCTACCTCGGCACCGAAGAGTCTGACGTTGAAGAGCCTGACGTCACAGAGGTGCCGCAGTGAGCAGCGACAGCGGCGAGGCCCGCAAAGCTGCCGCCGCGGGAACTGCGGCAAACGACAGTGTTCTGGTGGCGACCGGTCTCACCGCTGGATACGGCGACGTTGCCGTTGTGCGAGACCTCGACCTGCGGGTCGACCGAGGCGAGATCGTTGCGCTCCTGGGTCCGAACGGGGCCGGCAAGACAACCACGATGCTCGCCCTGGCTGGCGAGGCACAGCTGATCGCGGGTTCGGTGGAGCTGTTCGGCGCCGAGGCGAAAGGGCGGTTGAATAACCGAGCTCGCGCCGGTCTTGCGTACATCCCCGAAGGACGCTCGGTCTTTCGAGATCTCAGCGTCGTCGAGAACCTTCGCCTTGGGAGCGGGTCGGTCGAAGACGCTTTTGAGATTGGCCCCGAACTCGCGCCGATCAAAGACCGAAAGGCTGGTCTGCTGTCGGGCGGTGAACAGCAGATTCTTGCGTTGGCGCGGGCCCTAGCTTCGCGTCCGACGCTGTTGCTGGCCGATGAGCTTTCGCTCGGCCTCGCCCCAGTGGTGGTGAAGCGAATGT
The DNA here is from genome assembly GCA_964529355.1 of uncultured Acidimicrobiales bacterium. Classification (GTDB taxonomy): domain Bacteria; phylum Actinomycetota; class Acidimicrobiia; order Acidimicrobiales; family SHLQ01; genus CALLQB01. The sequence continues at coordinate 526 of CAZGVQ010000222.1, read as the reverse complement.
TGGACGCGCTTCGAAGGGCTGCCGATGGCGGCCTCGGTGTGCTCCTGGTCGAGCAGCACGCCAGTCAAGCGTTGGAGATAGCCGACCGTGCTTACGTGTTGCAGCGGGGCCAGGTCGCGATCGAGGGACGTGCGCAAGATCTGCAAAACAACTTCGACGAACTCGGAGCGACGTACCTCGCATCGGGCTGATCCTCGCCGTGGGACTCACCCGAGATGTCTGTTGAAGCCGGTTTTGGCGGCGGCTACACATATGCCCGCGACGGGTATGCCGAGTCCATAATTCGGACAGTGCAAGGAATTCCTGATCTGGAAGCCAACGGTCGCTGCTTTCTTCAGGAACTCCACAGGAAACCTTTACACCGCCCGCAGTTCCACTCCGTACGGTCACATCGTTCACGAGCAACAGGGGTGGAAGCTGCCGATGAAACTGGAAACACCGTGAAGACACTCAACAGCAAGCGCCCCCATTCGCCCGCAACGGCCCTCCCGAACCGCACTCGGTGGCTGGTGCTGTTCACCACACT
>CAZGVQ010000221.1:0-6463 GCA_964529355.1 uncultured Acidimicrobiales bacterium | reverse complement strand
CCGAAGAATGCGAAGCGGGTCATCGGAAAACGAGACGTCGGCATCGAGGGGGGTTCGTAGAATGCCAGCATCCAGGTCGGCTTCGCCGCCGTAGGGGTCGATGAGCTCGCGACCGGGAACCGTCCAGGCCATGGCGTTCACCGTGAAATCGCGACGGCTCAGGTCATCGGCGATGGCCTTGGAAAACTCCACCGAGGGCTTTCGAGAATCGGATTGATACACCTCGGCGCGGTGCGTGGTGATCTCATACACCCGGTCACCAACCTTGCCGCCGATGGTTCCGAATCGCTCACCCTGGGTCCAGAGCGCATCGAACCAGTTGCCCACCAGCTTCTTGATGTCGGCCGGCTCGGCGTCGGTGGTGAGGTCGACATCGTCGAGGTCGACGTGCACGTTCGCGAGGTGATTGCGAACGATGCCACCGACGAGATAAATGGCATACCCGGCGTCGTGGAACCGTTCGGCCAGCGGCGCTATCTCGGCGAAGAGCTCATCGATATCGCGGCCTGCAGTCGCCTCACCCAAGGCTGCTACCAAGACCGTGCAACGACTTCGCCATCGTTATCATCTCGCGTGCGGCCGCGTCGGTGCCTGCAGACGAGGTGGTGAAGGGCTCGGGCGATACTTGGTCCCCTTCGAGCGCGGCAAGCGTGGCGACGGTGGAGTTCTTGAGCGCGTCGAGGTCGTAGCCGCCTTCGAGGAACACCAGACGCCGACCAGCTGGCACCGTTGGAAGCAACCGGGCTATGAGGTTGCCGTAGTCGCCTGACGACAAACCCAGGTCGGTGATGGGGTCGTCTCGGTGCCCATCGAATCCGGCGGAAATCAGCAGCCACGTGGGGGCGAACGCTTCGAGCTTGGGAAGCAGCACTTCGTCGAAGGCCATCCGGTAGGTATCGCCCTGCGTGCCGGGCTGCATGGGCAGGTTGAGGGTAGCTCCCACCCCTTCGCCGCGGCCGATCTCTGAGACTGCTCCCGAACCCGGGTAACACGGCATCTGGTGCAGCGATACAAACAGGACCGACGGATCGTCATAGAAGATGTCCTGGGTGCCATTGCCGTGGTGGGCGTCGATGTCGACGATGGCCACCCGCTCGCCTCGGTCGGTGAGAGAGCGGGCCGCGACCGCGACGCTGTTGAACAAGCAGAAACCCATCGATTGATCGGCGGTGGCGTGATGTCCGGGTGGCCGCACCGCACAGAAGGCACTGTCGGCGTCCCCCGCTTCGAGCCCAGCAATTGCTTCGAGGCCGGCGCCGGAGGCGAGCAGGGCTGCCTCGAACGACGCCTGGTTGGTCTTGGTGTCGGGGTCGATTCTGCCGCCACCCTCGGCGTCGATTCGGGCGATCAGGTCGAACAGGGATGCATCGTGCACCCGCTCGATCGCGGAGCGGCCCGCGGCCGCTGGAGTTCGGCGGATGAGCGCATCGGCATGATCGGACTCGGCCACGCCGGCTTGTACGGCGCGAAGGCGATCGGGACGCTCGGGGTGCATTCGGCCAGCCTCGTGCTCGAGGTACCGATCATGACTGAACCACAGGACGCTCACGCCGACGAGCCTACCCCTACTAGTTTGTGACAATGGAGGTGATGTCCACCGGCAACGACCGGTTTCGTGTCGGGTCCTGGCGCGGCGACCCTGGTGTGGGCTACCTCATGCCTCTCACCCGTATCGGACCCGGGGCCATCGACACCGCTCTCCGCAATATGCACCGCGAGGGGTACCGCCGCATTGTCACCGGCGCCCTGGCGCACGAAGAACAGGGTCCATTCCTTCGGCAAGGCTTTCGAGTCCACGAACGCCTCCACTTGCTCAAACACGATCTCCGTTCGCTTCCCTTCACCACCGCGAAGGTGTCGATGCGGCGCGGCTGGCGACGCGACCGGGGCCCGGCAATCGACATCGACAATCGGGCGTTCGATGACTTCTGGCGATTCGACGACGCCAGCTTCAAAGAAGCCCTCGAAGCCACGCCCGTAAGCCGGTTTCGGGTATCGACCCGACCCGACCGGGTGGTGAGCGGCTACACGATCTCCGGCCGAGCAGGCCGCACCGGCTACCTGCAACGACTGGCGGTCGACCCAGCCCAGCAAGGCGAAGGCATCGGAAGCGCGCTCATCGTCGACACGCTCAGCTGGCTGGTTCGCCGTGGCTGCGTGAGCGCGCTGGTCAATACGCAGGAGAGCAACTCAGGCGCCTTCGAGCTGTACCAGCGGCTCGGCTTTGAACCCGTGGTGCCCGGACTCGCAGTACTCGAGATCGAGCTGTGAGGTCGCCGGCGGAAACCTTGACACGGTTTCTTCAGATGACCTTGGCGCTGCTGCTCGCCGCGTCGCTCATCACCGTGATCGACAACATCGATGCCGACGAAGCCCATGCCCAGCGCGAAGGGTCGATCGAGCTGGTCAACCAGGTTGCCGCAATCAAGCCCGGGCGGCCCTTCACCATGAACATGCTCATGCAGGGTGGCACCAACGAGCATCTGATCTCGGCCAACGTTTTCCCCCCGGTCGCCTCACGGAGCGAGTTTCGACTTCAAACCCGTGGCTTCGCCGAGTTTGGCGAGCCGGTCCAGTCATTCGAACCGCGGACGGTTCGCACCTTGCGGTCGGGGCAGTCGGTGAGCCTCAGCGTCATTGTGCTCGAGTGGTCGACCACCGATAACCCCGACACCGAGGCCGACCTGTTCCTCGCCGAGCCCGGCGTCTACCCCATCGTTGTCACGCTCACCGCTCCGGACGGAAGCCAACAAGACGAACTGCTGACCTACCTCGTGGTGACACCGCGGGGCCAACAATGTGTGATCGACACACCCGACGAGAGTTCGGCAGCGCCCACTGACCAGGATCCTGACTGTCTCAATCCACTCCGGGTCAACATCACCATGCCGGTCCAGGCTGCACCAGCACTGCAGGCCGATCAGCTCAACGAACTCAGCGAGAGCGATATCGAACGAATGACCACCGCCGTCGAGGTGCTGTCGAGCAGGCCCAGCATGGATCTCACCATGGCGATCGTGCCGGAGTCCATCGTCGCTCTGCAGCGCGACGCAGCCTTCAGTCCACTTCTCGGCCAGTTGGAGTTGGCCGTCGCGCAACGCGAAGTCCTTCGTCAGCCATACGTGAACGTCGACGAAGAGGCGTGGCGAGATGCCCGGCTGAACCGAAACTATCTCCGGTTGCTTCGCGCCGGCGACCGGGTGCTGCAGCGCGAGATCGACGTCGGCAAGGTGTCGTCCGCCGTGTTCCTCGACAGCAATGCCACGCCGCAGACCGTTTCGATGCTGGTCCGCAACGGCTATGACAACTTTGTGGTGGCCGAGAACCACCTCGAACCGCTACCGAGCGAGGTGTTCCCCTATTCGGTGACCCAACGCTTTGACCTGGCCGATGACACCGGCGTTTTGCATCCTTCGGCGGCCGCCGACTCTGCGCTGGCGCAGCACTTCGGCGCAAACGACAACACCATCCTCGACGCCCACAACTTCATCGCTGACCTGGCGATTCTGTGGTTCGATCAACCAGCCACCACTCGCGGTGTCATCGTTCGACCGCCCAGCGACTGGGTGGTCGACGACGCAGTCCTCACGCTCGCACTCTCTGGCATCACCGCAACCCCAATCTTCCGAGCGGTCGACCTTGAGATGTTCTTCGACGAGGTCAGCGGCCTCCCCAGCAGTGGCCAGGCATCGAACCAACCGGGCGTTGACCCAACCGAAATTCGTCTGCGCGAGCTGGCCCCCAGCGGCGAGACCGAAGACCTCGTCGACTTTGCCCAGGACCTCGAACGGTCCGAAACAACCATCGTGTCCTACGAGGAAATCCTCGGCGGCGGCACCCCCGACACGGCACCGTTGCGAGAGTTGTTGTTGATCGCAGGGTCGCGCGGCTTTACCGACGCTGAACGCCGTGACTACCTCGATGCGGTGTCCGATGAGGTCGACACGGTCACCGACCGGATCAGCGGACCCGACGAAACCCTGGTGAGCATCACTGCCCGTGATGCAGATATTCCGGTGACCTTCGAAAGCGATCTTCCGAGCGCTGCCAACGTCACCCTGCAGGTCAGCTCCGACAAGCTCGAGTTTCCCAACGGAGACACGCAGTCGATGGTGCTCGAGCCGGGCCGCAACGACCTCACCATCGCGGTGACATCGCGGTCGTCCGGCGACGCCCGACTGCGGGTAACCGTGCTGTCGCCCGACGGCAGCCTCCAACTGACCGATCCCACCAACATCGTGGTTCGGAGCACCGTGTTCTCTGGCCTCGGATTGATCATTCTGGTGGCCGCTCTTGTCGTGCTGGCGATCTGGTGGTTCCAACAGCACCGCGCGCAGCGGCGTGGCGGCGGCGCCGATACGTCCGAGTCGACCAAGGGCGACCGGAGATCCCAGGATCGGCGAGGAAGCGATCGCCGATCCGGTGACAGTGCCGACGGTCCCACCGGAGATCCTGCGGTCAACCCCGCGTAGCGTCGAACAAACCGCAGGGCACAGCCGCCCACAAATCGTTATATCTCCAGAAGGTTCGGTACCCTCCGGACATGCTTGGCATCGTCACCGATAGTGCATCCGACCTCGATTCCGCCGATACACAGCGGCTGGGTATCGAGGTGGTCCCGTTGTCGATCCGCTTCGGGTCCGAGGAGTTCATCGACGGCGTCGAACTCAGTATCGACGACTTCTACACCAAGCTGGCCAACTCCGAGGACCTTCCCGAGACCGCCGCACCATCGCCCGGCGCATTTGTCGAAGCCTATGAACGCCTCAAGGCAAAGGGTGCCGACGAAATCGTCGTCATCAACCTTTCCTCGGCACTCTCAGCAACGATGCAATCGGCAATCACTGCGGTCGATCTGGTCGAGGGGGTCGACGTGCATGTCATCGACTCAAAGAGCATCACCGGCGGCCTCGGCAACATGGTCCTGGCTGCCGCCGAAGCTGCCGCTGAAGGCTCCACGGCGGCCGACGTCATCGCCAACATCGAGGCAACCCGCTCGCGTACCCGGGTCTTCGGGGCGCTCGACACGCTCGATAACCTCAAGAAGGGCGGACGTATCGGCGGTGCGCAAGCACTGGTGGGTACGATGCTCTCCGTGAAGCCGCTACTCGACCTGAGTTCAGGAGAGGTTGAAGAAGCTGGTCGACAACGCACCCGCAAGAAGGCGATGGCGTGGGTACGCGACAAGATCATCGAAGCCGGTGATAGCGCCGAGCAGATGACCGTGCTCCACGGCAATGCTCCCGATATCGATGACTTCCTGGCCATGATCAAAGACGATGTCGATCTCGACAAGATCCGCGTCAGCAAGATCGGTCCGGTTATTGGAACCCACGGTGGTCCCCGTGTTCTGGGCATCGCCTATCTCGACGGCTCGAGCTAGCAGGCGCTCGCCGCATTCGTGGTCGACCAGCACCCACCTCTTCGTACCTCCACCCGGGCAGGCACCCTGCTCGGTGAGCGCTATCGATTTCAGGAGCTCATCGCGACGGGCGGCATGGCCCAGGTCTGGAAGGCGACCGACGAAGTTCTTGGCCGCACGGTTGCGGTCAAGGTGCTCCATGAACACCTCAGCAACGACGAGTCGTTCGTCGCCCGGTTCCGCTCCGAAGCTGTCTCCGCGGCAAAGCTGAACCACCGCACCATCGTCGCCATCTACGACACGGTCGCCGCGACACCCGACTCGGGCACGAGCACCGAAGCGATCGTGATGGAGCTCATCGACGGTGAGACCCTGAAACATCTGCTCGATGAGCCGGGGCCCGCCGATGTCAATGAGGTGGTTCGAATCATCGGCGATGTGTGCACCGCGCTCGACATCGCCCATGGGGCCGGCGTGGTGCACCGCGACATCAAGCCGTCCAACATCCTTCTTGCCCGCGATGGACGCGTTGTGGTGACCGACTTTGGTATCGCCAAGGCCGAGCAGTCCAACGACCTCACCGGTACCGGCGATGTCATGGGCACCGCCAAGTACCTTGCCCCCGAGCAGGTCACCGGCGGAGTCGTCGACGGCCGAGCCGACCTGTACAGCCTGGGCATCGTGCTCTACGAGGCGGTGTGTGGGCGGCCGCCATTCGATGGCGGCAGCCAACTGGCCACCGCCGTCGCACGCACGACCACCGATCCTCCAGCGCCCCGCAACATCCACCCTGGCTGCTCGCGACAACTCGAATCGGTGATCCTCCGCGCCATACAACGCGACCCGGAACTCCGATTCGCGTCGGGCATCGACTTCCGGCTCGCACTCGAAGACGCCGTAGCCAACGCCGGGGTGCCTGCCGATCGCGAAGGCTCAGCCATTGCGCCCGCGGTCGACCTCACCACCCACGACGAGACCACCAAGACATCGTTCGCGCAGTCCGAGCGCGGGTGGCTCATTCCGGCTCTCGGGGTTTTGCTCCTCAGCGGCGGACTGGTTCTGGTTGGTTTGTTCTTCGGTGGCACCAACGCTGGTCGCGAC
>CAZGVQ010000220.1:0-6481 GCA_964529355.1 uncultured Acidimicrobiales bacterium | reverse complement strand
ACCGTGGCGTTCTTCGGATTGGCCGATGAACTGCGGATGCTCACCTTTGAGAACGTCGAAAACCAATGGGATGGAACCACGAACCTTCTGGGGTGGGCCGGAGGCCTCGTGGGGTGGGACGGCGCCGACTCGGTAAAGGCGTGGGGCGAGGCTCGGCTGGAAACGCTGTTCGACTGGTGGCCTCTGGCGATGCCGTTCGCCCAGCTGATCATCTCGATCTTCTACGCGCTGTTGGTTCGCAAGATGTCCCGACGCGTTCTCCGCGGTGTCAACGACGCCCTTGGTCCGGTCGAGCCCCTGGCGCTCGAGCCTCCGGCTGAGGCGATTTCTCCCCTGCCGTTGTCACTCTCGGGAAGTCCCATTCGCCGGCGCGACTACGTCGTGAACCCTTCGGTCTCCATCGAGATCGAGGAAGGAGCGCACATCGCGGTGGCGGGCCGCAACGGTGCCGGGAAGTCGACGTTGCTCGACGTGATCGCGGGCATCGTGCCCAACGACGACATCGTGCGACCAGGCCTCCCGGGGCTCGGGCACACCAGCGGCACCGCCTATGTGAGCCAACGGCCCGAGGGGCAGGTATTGGCGCCGACGGTTTCCGAAGACATCCGTTGGGGAGCCCCGGACGACGTGAACGTGGCCGAAGCCTTGTCGAAGGTGGGGCTCGACGGTTTCGGTGATCGACTCACCAGCGAACTCTCGGGAGGCGAGCTCCAGAGACTGGCACTGGCGTCAGCGCTGGCCCGCGAGCCGTCCCTGCTTCTGGCCGACGAGATCACCTCGATGCTCGATCCGCAGGGTCGGCACCAGATCAACGGGCTGCTGCGCGACATCAACGACCAGGGCGTGGCCGTGGTGCGTACGTCGCATCTGGCCGAAGACCTGGCCGAGGCCAACCGCACCGTCACCCTGGGTGAGCCACAGGAGCAGGTGGTGCAAGGTCTGCTCGACACCATCTACGTGGGCCGTCCGATCCTCACGCTCACCGACGTGGCCTACGTCTATGACCGGGGGAAGCCCTGGGAACGCCAGGTTCTGGTCGACATCGACTTCACGATTCACTCGGGCGAGCTCCTGCTCATCACGGGTTCGAACGGGTCGGGAAAGTCGACCCTTGCTCGCATCATCGCCGGACTCCGTTCGCCGACGAGCGGATCGGTCGAAGTCGGAAAAGGCGGCGGTTCCTCGGAGTCGCGCGACGCTGACAGCCGCAACATCGGTCGAGCCATCGCCTTTCAGCACGCCCGACTGCAGCTGCTTCGGCCAACGGTCGAAGAGGAGTTGTCCTCGTTGGCGGGCGCCCACGATGTGAACGACCGAGGCCGACAGCGGGCCCAGCGAATTCCCGGAGCGGTCGCGGCGCTCGGGCTCTCCGAACTCACCGATGCGCGGGTCGACGCTCTGAGCGGTGGGCAGCAACGCCGAGTACTGCTCGCTGGGCTGCTCGCTCGGGGCGCAGATCTCTTCGTGCTCGACGAGCCGCTGGCCGGCCTCGACGACGATGGGCGGGCCCAACTTGCCGACGTCGTCGACGACCTGCGTCGACGGGGGAGTGCGGTGGTCGTGGTGTCCCACGACGACAGCTGGGGGCATGAACGGGTCACCCGCGTGCTGCGGCTCGACCGGGGCCGGTTGGTCGACCCATGAGTAACGACATCTTCCGCGATGTGCCCATCGACTCGGTCGTCCGACGACTGCGCGCCGAAGCAAAGTTGTTGTCGATGGTGGCGCTCTCGATGGCGTTGGTGTTCGAGCCGACCTGGGTGTTGATCGGTATCGCCGCGGTCCTGGGCGTCCTCATGTTCAAGCTGGCGAAGCTGCCGGCCTCGATTCTCCCCCGTCCTCCGGCACTGCTTTTATGGGGTCTGTTTGGTGGCCTGGTCGGCGCAAGCGCTTCGGGTGGAGAACCCTTCGTCGGAGGCATCGGACTCGGCGGAGCGTTGGACTACCTGCGGCTCATCATCCTGGGTCTGGTGCTGTTGTTCTGGGCCGGCATGCTCGCCTGGACGACCGGATTGGCTGAACTGGGCGCCGGACTGCGTCGATTGATCGGGCCGCTCGGGAGACTCGGACTGCCGGTCGATGAACTCGGCACGGTGCTGGCGATAACGGTGAGGGCGCTGCCTCTGGTAGCCGATGAAGTTCGGGTGGTCGCCGACGTCACCATGACCCGGCCCGCGGCTCCGACCAAAGCCAAGGGGCCAGGGGTGATCGCCCATGGTCTCCGGCTCACGGTTGACGCGGCGGTCGCCGTGGTGGTTGGAACCAACCGCCGCTCGCGCGACCTGGCGAGGTCGATGGTGAGCCGTGGGTCGACGTCGGCCCCTCGCCCCGAGCCGATGCCCATCAGGCTTGTCGAAGTCCTGGTGGTGCTGCTGGCCGTGGCGCTCACGGTGGTGTCGTTCCTGATTTGAGCTCAGCTGGCCGGCGAGAGGCGCAGCGACACAAAACTGCCCTCGGCGACGGTGGCCCACCGGGTGTTGTCGGCAAAGGCGATCGATTCTCCCTGGAGCTCGAACGGCGGTTCTGCCTCACACGGTCGCGTGATGAGCGCGTCGGCCACCGTGGTTCCTTCGGGTCGGGCCCACGCCCACACGCTGCCGTAGGTGCGCATCACCACGAGTCGGCCGTCGGGACTGACATCGGCGGCGGTCACCAAACCCGCCACTCCGCTCAACTCGCCCGGATGTAGACGGGTGTCGGGCGAAGCGTCGCGGAGCGCCGCGATGTCGATGAGACCGACAAGCCGTAGCGCGATCTGGGCGCCATCGACTTCGGCGCCCTCAAGGCTGCCTGCGTAGACCCGTGCCGGGAGAAGTTGATCGTCGCTCGAGTCCTCTTCCTTGGTGATGACCACCACCTCGTTTGCCTCGGCATCGATCATCAGTGCCTCGGCGTTGTGCGGGCCGTCGGGATAGGTGATGAACACCACGCGCGAGTCGGCCGAGGTCGCGCCGACCGCGGGCTCTTCGGCGATCACCAGCGGGTGCGATGGGTCGCGATTGGCGAGGTTGTCGCCGATATCGGCCAGCACGATCTCGGTGCGTCCATCACGGTCCCAGCGCGCCATGTCCTCGAGGTCCCACAACTGGACACCGTCGATGGGTACCGAGCCGCGGTCCTCGCCTTCGGGCCCAACCGCATAAAGGCGCGCTTCTGCGCCATCGTTGAGCACCCAGTAGCCGTCGTGACTGGTGGCGCGAACCATCCCCGATGCCTCAACGATCTCGTCGCTGTCGAGAAAGCCGACCACATCGGGGTTGCCGACCGCACAAAGCCGCTCGAGCCGATCGGCGAGCAGTGCGCCCGGTGTGGTGGTGGTGATTTCTGGCCCCACCGTGGATGGCGAAGTTCGGGGAGGGGCCGTCTGGACCGGCGGCACGGTTGGTGCGGTGGTCTCGAGGGTCGGGCGAGCGGCCGACGCGCACCCGAGGAGCACCATCATCGCCACGATCAGCTGTGCCAACGCAGTGATGGCCCGGGTACGCACACCTCGACGGTATGCCCAATGGCGGCCATTAGGGTGGTCGGGTGACGAACCGCACCGACCTGCCGATCGAGGCATGTATCGATGATCTGCGGGCCGCGATGGAAACCCACGGCGTTGCGGTTTTGCAGGCCGAACCCGGCGCCGGAAAAACCACCATTGTCCCGCTGCGGCTTCTCGACGAACCCTGGGTGGGTTCCGGAAAGATTCTGATGCTCGAGCCTCGGCGCCTTGCCACCCGTGCGGCCGCCAGCCGCATGGCGGCGTTGCTGGGCGAGCCGGTGGGCCGCACCGTTGGGTATGTCACCCGCGACGACCGAAAGGTCTCCGACGCCACCCGGATCGAAGTGGTCACCGAAGGCATTCTCACCCGCCGAATTCAGAACGATCCCGAGCTCGGCGACACCGCCGTGGTCGTCTTTGACGAGTTTCACGAACGCAGCCTTCAGGCCGACCTGGGCCTTGCGCTGGCCCTCGACGTGCGGCGGGCGCTCCGCGAAGATCTGCGCATCCTGGTGATGTCGGCCACCATCGACACCGAAGCGGTCGCCCAACTGCTCGGCACCGACTCCACGTCGGCGCCCGTCGTAACCGCTGCGGGTCGAACGTTTCCGGTGGACATTCGTTGGAAGCCCAAACAGAAACGCGACTGGATTGAGCCGGCCACGGCCGATGCGGTCCGGATGGCGTTGAAGGAACCCGGCGACGTGCTGGTGTTCCTACCCGGGGCTGCGGCGATCCGCCGCACGGCCGACCTGCTGCGCGACGCGACCTCACCCGATGGTCAGCCAGTCGATATTCGACCGCTCTTTGGCGCAATGCCCAACAACGAACAGGATGCTGCGATCGCTCCTGCCCCGGACGGCCGCCGAAAGGTGGTGCTCTCCACCGATATCGCAGAAACCAGCCTCACGGTGGAAGGCGTACGCACCGTTGTCGACAGCGGCCAGGTGAAAGACCCGCAGTTCGACCCGCGGACCGGAATGACCCGCCTGCTCACCGGTGCCCACTCGCAGGCCTCGGCCGATCAGCGGGCGGGCCGGGCCGGCCGGGTGGCGCCCGGCGTGGCGATTCGGTTGTGGTCGAAGATGGAGCATGCAGCTCGCCCAAAATTCACGGCGCCCGAGATCACTCGCGTCGACGTGTCGGGACTCCTGCTCGAACTCGGTGCATGGGGGGTCAGCGATCCGTCGGACCTGCCGTTCCTGGACCAACCATCAGATGCGCTGGTCGCTGAGGGTCGAGATCTTCTCGCGATGCTTGGAGCGCTCGATGAAGGTGGTCGCTTGAGTATCGAGGGCCACGCAATGGCTCGTCTCCCGCTTCACCCTCGCCTGGCCAGGATGGTTCTCGGTGCCAAGGACATGGGCCTGGGCGGTATTGGTTGCGTGCTTGCCGCGCTGCTGGAGGATCGCGATGTTCTTCGTGGTCGCCACGTCACCTCCGACCTGGGTGAGCGCATCGAGTTGGTGCTCGATCGCCATCGTCGCCATCCCGATGCTGATGGCGGAGCGCTACACCGGGCCAGAGACCGGGCGCGAGACATCGCTCGGCGGGCAGGGGTGAGCAGCAGCGATGGCTTCGACGACGCAACGCGGCAGGGCGCGGATTTGGCCGGTGCGGTTTTGGCACTGGCCTACCCCGACCGCATCGCTCAACGGCGGGGCGGAAAGAAGCCCGCAGGGGCCGGGCGGGGCACCTTCCGTCTACGAACCGGAAGTGGTGCCGTACTCGACCAGAACGACCCGTTGGCATCCCAGGAGATGCTGGTGGTGGCCGATCTCGACGGCAAACGCAACGATGCCCGCATCAGGCTCGCCGCGGCTACCGAGAAAGACGACATCGTCGTGGCATTCGCCGACGAGATAACCGAAGTTGCCACGCTGACCTGGCACCCCGATCGCAACGATCTGACCGCCCGGTACGAGCAACGCCTCGGCGCGCTACGCCTCGGATCGGTCGAGCGCCGACCCGAGCCGGGCAGCCTGACGATCGCGGCGCTTCTTCAGCGGGTTCGCGAAACCAAGCTCTCGGTGCTGGGCTGGACCGAGCGATCGACCGCGTTGCGCGACCGGGTGCGGTTTCTTCACGACCGTGCGCCCGGCGACTGGCCGGACCTTTCCGATGCGGCGCTGCTCGACACCCTCGACGAGTGGCTTGCGCCGTTTCTCGACAAGGCCACCGGCCGGAAATCGCTCGAGCGGGTCGATCTTCATACCGCCCTCTGGAACCAGATCGGGTATCACCGCCAAGGCGAAGTCGACCGGTTGACGCCGACCCATTTGGCTATCGCTGGCGGACGCGACCGGCCCATCGACTACGGGGGTGAACAACCAACCGTCGCCGTTCGGGTTCAGCAACTGTTTGGCACCACCATCCACCCGACGGTGGTCGATGGCCAGGTGCCTCTTGTGGTGCAGCTGCTCTCGCCCGCCGACCGGCCGATTCAGATCACCGCTGACCTTCCGGGGTTCTGGCAGGGGTCGTGGGCCGACGTCAAGAAGGACCTGGCCGGGCGCTATCCCAAGCACAGTTGGCCCACCGATCCAGCCAACAGCGAGCCTCCCCAGCCCCGCCGTCGCCGTTAGAAGCCATCAAGAGGAGGGTGCGGTTTGGCCGGGTGTACCGCGACGATCGTTGCCAAGATGGCGTATGCGAAGTTCTCGGCACCCTCAACCTGACCCCATCACACCAGGCCAGGAATCGGTATGGGACTACCCCCGTCCCCCAGCACTCGAGTCGACCACCCGTCGGCTCCGAGTTGAACTCGGTGGGGTGGTTGTCGGCGAGACCACCGCCGGGCTGCGGGTGCTCGAAACCTCGCATCCGCCTACCTACTACGTGCCGCTCGCCGACTGCGATCAGTCGCTGTTCACCCCGACGGCCGGCGGTCGAAGCTTCTGTGAATGGAAGGGCGTTGCCAGCTACTTCACGGTGGCGGCCGGCGGAGTGGTTGCCGACGCCGGAGCGTGGACCTACCCCGAGCCATCGGCCTCG
>CAZGVQ010000219.1:0-6492 GCA_964529355.1 uncultured Acidimicrobiales bacterium | reverse complement strand
CCACTGCACTCGCAGAACTCATACCGTCGCACCGCTTCGGCCAGCTGTTGGCCGAGAAGCGGCTGGCCAGCGGAATCGACCTCGACGACCTGGCCCTCCAGTCGGGACATCGGTTCACCGCGGCGGAGTTGGCGGCGATCGAAAGCGGCCGCCTCAGCGTGCCCGATACGGTCATCCCGGTCCTCAGCGAGCTGTACGACGTTCCCTTCGGCGAGGTGGTTCCTCATCGCGCCAAACTCTGCCTCGACCTGCACGCCAAGTACATGCGGGTGGCCCACCTCGAGACACCGCTCGATGTCATCAGCCAGAAGGCGATCCTCGACCGCTACCTGTCGCTGCTCTACCTGGTGCGTGGTGTTGAGCCCGGCACCGAGCAGATTCCGCTGCGCGGCGACGATCTTGCCATTCTTGAAGCCTCGCTCAGAGAGCGCTCCGAACTCATCGAGGAGCAGCTTCTCGCGGCCATGGTGGCCGCCGACCCCAAGCTCAAATCGCTTCTCGATCGGCTGAGGAAGAAGCTCTGGGTTCCCGGCGCAGGGTTGTTTGTGGGAAGCGTCGGAATCGGCGCCCTGGTGTTCGCCGCGGCTCCCGACGACACCGACAGCGGCGGTCTCGGCGGGGGCGATCAGGCCGCCAACAGTTTCGTGATCGAGGAGCCGATTGGCTTTGCGTTTCCCGAAGGGCTCACCATCGACGAGCAGACGCAGGTGTTGTCGGGAACCGAGTCAACACCAGCAACATCGCCAGCAACGACGCCAAGCACCAGCTCCTCAAGCACCAGCACATCGTCGACCAGTACATCGTCGACGTCCACGTCGACCAGCAGCACGATTCCTCCGGTTCCCCGGCAGAACGCGGCGTGGTTGAGTCGGCTCACGGTCGACTCAGAGGTCGACCCGCAACTGGTGGTCGAAGCGGTGGGTCGTCTCGGGTTCGATGTCGAAGCCACCCTGCCTGAATGGGAAGTTGTGTTCCTCGGACCAAAGCAGGGATTTCGCGGGCTGACCTTCACCCACGAAAAGCGCATCGAGCTCTACGTTCGACCCAGCGACACCTCGGGATTCGTCGCCAGCGTGCTGGCCCACGAGCTGGGACACGCCTATGACCTCACCTATCTCGATGACGGGTTCCGTCGATCGTGGATGGATGCCCGCGGCCTCGACCAGTGGTGGGTTGGGTCGGGCCTCACCGACTTCCAAGCCGGGCAGGGTGACTTCGCCGAGGCGTTCGCCTTCGCCGTTGCCGGCGACGAGATCCACCCGCAGTCACACGGAGCCGTGACGCCTGAAGAGGCCGAAGTCCTCGCTGGCATCCTCCAGTTTCTCCAGTAAAGCCAGACGGCCCGTTTGCCGATCCTTTGAAGCAATGGCCGCACCGACCGTCGATCTGATTCCTGCGCATCGTTTTGGCGCGTTGTTGGCCAACTCACGAGCCGACCTGGGTCTTGATCTCGACCAACTAGTGGCCGAGTCGGGTGGGCAATTCACCGTCGGCGAACTGGCAGCGTTCGAAACCGGTCGTGAGTCGGTTCGCGATGACCTTCTGCCGCTCCTGAGTCATCTCTACAACGTCGATTGCCGCCAGGTTGTGCCCCAGCGGGCCAAGCTGTGCATCGACCTGGATTCGCGCTACCTGCGGGTGGGCGAGACCAAGGAGTCGCTGACCAGCGTCGAGCATCAGCACATCCTCGACCGCTATTTGTCGATCGTCTACATGCTGCGTCGGGTTGAGCCCGGTGAAGAAATTCCACTCCGAAGTCACGATCTGGCCATCCTGGAAGCCTCGCTCCGGGAGCGGTCCGAGCTCATCGAAGAGCAGCTGCTTTCCGCAATGGCCGCGAACGACCCGGTCCTGGCAGCGCTGCTCAACAAGCTCAAAAAACGGCTCTGGGTGCCGGGTGCCGGCCTACTCGTTGGGGCGGTCACCATGGGTGCGTTGGTGTTCTCCACACCGGCCGACGCGACGACCGAAACCGGGGCACGCGGCGGCGGCGATCAGGCGGCGAGCACTCTTGTGGTCGATCAACCAACCAGCCTCGCAACGGTCGAGGTGGTCGAGGTGGTGGCTGCGCTGGATTCGGCGGCCGCCGCGACTCCTTCGCCGATGACGACAACGTCGGATGCTCCGGATGCTCTGGCCGAGCCGATGTTGTCAGCTGATTTCGTGACCGTGTCTGCCGAGCAGTTGCTGGGCGATCAGGCGCTTGCGCTTATCGATCTCGACCTCGAACAGGCCTTTCCGGGCTGGACCGTGGAATTCCACGGGGCGGTCGATGGCTTTCGGGGTCTCACCTTTGCCCATGAGCAGCGGATCGAGGTGTATGTGCAGCCCACAGACTCGGCGGAGTTCCTGGCGGGCATCGTGGCTCACGAGCTGGGCCATGCGTTCGATCTCACGTATCTGGACGATGCAACGCGCATCGAGTGGATGGACGCCCGAGGCATCACCACCCAGTGGTGGGTAGGTGATCGGATGGCAGATTTCGGTGCCGGCCAGGGAGACTTTGCCGAGGCCTTTGCCAATCACTTCACAGGTGATCCGGTGCATCACGACTCGCACGGGCCGGTCAGCCAGGGCGAGGGGCACCTGCTCGCCCAGATCCTGCAGCAACACCTGTAGCGGGATCGTTCGCTGGCGTTCGGTCCGAAGGGCTAGGTTCGGGCAATGCAGCGATATGGCATCACCGTTCCCTTTGAAGGCCCTCTCCACACCCAACGCGCGCAGTACGAGGAGATCGAGTCGCTTGGCTACACCGACATGTGGTCGGCCGAAGCCAACGGTGTCGACGGCTTAACGCCGCTCGCGCTCGCCTCGACCTGGACCCCATCGATGCGGCTCGGTACCGCGATTCTTCCGGCGTTCACCCGCGGCCCGGCACTGATGGCCCAATCGGTGGCTGGTTTGGCCTCGGCGGCGCCGGGTCGCTTTGTAGCGGGCATCGGGTCGTCCTCGAACGTCATCGTCGAGAACTGGAACGGCATCGAGTTCACCGAGCCCTACAAGCAGACCCGCGACCTGGTGCGCTTCCTCCGGGTTGCGCTTACCGGCGAGAAGGTCACCGAGGAGTACGACACGTTCTCCATCAAAGGGTTCCGGCTCATGGAGAAGCTGGAAGACCCCGTGCCGATCCTGGTCGCGGCGTTACGGGAAGGCATGTTGAAGATGGCCGGTCGCGAAAGCGACGGAGCGATCATCAACTGGTTGTCGGCAGAGAATGTCGCGACGGTCTCATCGGTGGTTCATGAGGCAGCTGGTGGCGCCCCACGCGAGATCGTGGCCCGGATCTTCATGATCCCCAGCGAGGATCGCGAGATGGTGCTGGGCTTGGGCAAGTACGCAATGGCGGCGTATCTCAACGTTCCGGTCTACCGGGCGTTCCACGAGTGGATGGGCCGCACCGATGCCCTCGGTGAGCACTGGGAGCAGTGGGCTGCCGGAGACCGCAAGGGAGCACTCGAGAAGATCCCTGATTCGGTGGTCGACGAGCTGATCGTCAGCGGAAGCGCAACCGAATGCAAGGCGCACATCGAGCGGTACATCGCCAATGGTGTCACCACTCCGGCACTGGCCATCATGCCGATGCCCGGCATCGACGTGCCGCAGGTGCTCCGCGATCTGGCGCCCAACTCCTAGCCTTTCGCGATGAGGTTCTTTGGCCCCGACGAGGTCGCCGCGGCGTTGCCCTGGCCGGCGCTGATTCAATCGATCGAGGACATCTTCGTGGCCGATGGCGCGGTGGCGCCGGAGCGCACCGTGCATCAGGTGGAGGTGCCGGGGCGAGCCGACTCCACGCTTCTTCTGAAGCCCGGCTGGATCGTGGGCGATGTCATCGCGGTGAAGGTGGTCACGTTCTTTCCAGAGAACGGCCAGCTCGATCTGGCCACCATCAACGCTGGCGTGCTCCTGTTCAGTGCGACCGACGGAACGTTTTTGGGCGCCTGCGACGGCAATGTGCTCACCGCGATGCGGACTCCCGCTGCTTCGGCGGTGGCGGCAAAGCGGCTCGCCCGCCCGGATGTCCAAACCCTTTTGGTGGTGGGTACAGGTGCGCTGTCGCCCATGACCGCGAAAGCCCACAGCGCCGTTCGTGACTACCAGAAGATCATCGTGTGGGGTCGCTCGGCCGAGAAGGCGGCCGCGGTTGTCGAGTCGTTGGCCGGCGCCGACGATATCGACGCTTCGGAGGTGGTGGTGTCGGACGATCTCGACGCCAGCGTGAGCGAGGCCGACGTGATCAGTTGTGTCACTGGCGCGACGAGCCCGTTGGTGAAGGGGGCGCTCCTGAAGGAGGGTACCCATGTCGACCTGATCGGTTCGTTCACCCCCGACATGCGCGAGAGCGACGATGACGTGGTTCGCCGGGCGCGCGTCTGGGTCGACACCATCGCCGACGGCATCTTGGCTGGCGATATCGCCCAGCCACTCGAGTCGGGTCTGCTGCAACTCGACGATATCGAAGGCGATTTCGCGCAACTCGTGGCTGGCGACTGCCCGGAGCGAGGCGGCGATGCCGAAATCACACTCTTCAAGTCGGCTGGTACGGCGCTTGAAGATGTGGCTGCCGCCAAGCTGGTGTTCGAGTCCTGATCTTTGCGACCTGATCTTTGCGGTCTAATCCGTGGAATCCGGCGGGCCAGCAAGTGCGGTGCGGAGGTGTTGGGTGAGGTCGGGAAGTTGGGCATGGGCGTTGAGCCCGCTCGTCGAGGGCATGACATACACCGGTCGGCCAGCTAGGTCTGTGCGCTGCCAACCGGCGGTCGCCAACTTGTCGACTGCTGCCCGCCACCCCGACAAACCAACAAAGCAGACGACCCCGGGTTCCAGGCGGGCGACGCTTTGCTCGAGGGTGGCCAGACCCTCGACGTACTCGCTTGCGTCGAGCTCGGACGCCTTCGATGTCACCCTGGCCACCAGGTCGGTGAAGCCCACGCCATGATGGGCCAGCGCATGGGCCGGGTCGCGGTCGACCGACACCACCCCTGCAGCCAGCGCGGCGGGCCAGAACCGATTGCCCGGCCGGGCGTAGGCAACGCCTGAGGTAAACGAGGCCGGACTTGGGTTGAGACCGCAGAACAGGATGCGCATGTCCGGACCAACCGAATCGGGCAGGGGCCGGGCCGGTGAATCGGCGTCGCAGCTACTCAAAGAACTTGCTTTGAAGCTTCCGCATGCCCAGCAGCCACTTCTCGTGCGCCGAAGCCTTGGTGGCCATGAAGTGCGCAACCTCGGGGTGGGGGAGGATCAACAGTTCTTCGGTTTCGAGACCGGCGATGACCGAGTCGGCGAGCACCTCGGGTTCGATCATTCCGTGCGCGACCACGTTGGCCACCGCCGGATCATCGGAGTCGGTCATCGGGGTACGAACCGCCATGGGGCACAGGCATGAAACTTTGATGCCGTCGTCGGCATGGGTGATCGAGAGCCATTCGGCCAGGCCGACGGCTCCGGCCTTGGTTACCGAGTACGCGGCATCGCCAAGGTTGGTGAGAAGGCCTGCGGCCGAGGCGGTATTGAGCAGGTAGCCGCCGCCGCGCGCTTTCATCCGCGGGATGAGTATTCGGGCGGCATACACATGGGCCATCACGTTGACACCCCAGATCGCGGCCCAAAGATCGTCGTCGGCATCGATTCCCATTCCGGTGCCGATTCCGGCGTTCGAGCAGAACAGATCGATGGGCCCGGCGTCGGCTTCGACCCGGTCGATAAACGCCTCGAGAGCAACAGGATCCGAGACGTCGACCACCTCGCCAATGCCGCCGAGTTCGTCGGCTACCCCTGTGACCTGGGGGTTCATGTCGGCGACGGCAACATGGGCCGCACCCTCAGTCTTGAAGCGGGTCGCCAGCGCATATCCGATACCAGACGCTCCGCCGGTGACTACAACAACCTTGTCCTGAACCTGCATTTGCCAACCCTAGAGCCACACGACCAAGCAGGCCGAAAAGCGGCATAGGCAGCGTGACCTGCGGCTATGGGTCAATCGGCCATTTTCGGTCCAACTGCTCTCGTCAAGGCATCCATCTGAAGTACTGTGGTGCTTGAACCGGCGTACCGACTATCGGAGTCAGTACCTGAACAGCGAGGTGAGCAAATGACTGGACTTATCGAATCAGAGAATGTTGCTGAAGCCCTCGCCCTCATCGACAAGGGTCTCGGCGATCTTCAGAACCGGAACTTGGTTACCACCGATGAGATGTCTGATCTTCTTCTCGATGTGCGGATGATTCTTGCTGCAGCAGGCCAAACCGTGCCCAGCGATGCGTCACAGCTCGAGGAACCGCTGGCTACCAGCTGATCTTTCCCAACGGCCACGCTCGTTTGACGAGCTTGCCCAGAGCAATACCCACCACAAGTCCACCCGCAACGTCAGTTGCGTGGTGGATTTTTACGTGAATGCGGCTGTAGGCCACGATCGCCGCGGCTGCGTAGTACAGCGGCCGGCCGGCCGGGTGTTCATCGGACAGCACGGCCGCCGCCATGAAGGCCGATGAG